>CAYQRT010000172.1:1903-6682 GCA_964419695.1 uncultured Spirochaetaceae bacterium
CCCAGTTCCATTCGGCGCCCGGCCTCTCCGACATGGCCATCCTGGAACTGATCGACAACCCGCGCCAGGATTTCTGGGGCTTGTTCACGGACGGGGACGGTCCCATGTACGTCATGGGCAAGCTCCTGGAATCCGAAGCCGACTACCTGGATTATCTGCCCATGGCCGCGCCCTACAAGATTCTGGTCCGGCCCAATGTCCTCCTGGTCAACCTGAACGGCGGCATCAGCGCCCGGCTCGGCCTGCATAATGAATCCAGCCGGGTCACCATCGTCGAGCCGAACCCCGAACTGGTGGGCCTGCTCAAGGACGATCCCGTGGTGTCCGCCTACACCGGCGACCTGCTCAACCATCCCAAGGTGGACGTGGTGCGCGACGAGCCGCGCGCCTACTGCGTGGGCAATAAGGGCGCGTTTGACCTGATTGAAATCAGCCTCATCGATTCCATCGGTTTTGACAAGGCACAGGGGTATTCGATCACCGAAAACTTCCGCTATACCAAGGAGGCGATCGCCACCTACCTGGGCAGCCTCACCGACGACGGCATCCTCTCCATCACGGTGTGGAACATGCTGGAGCCGCCGCGCAATGTGCTCAAGCTGCTCTCCACCCTGGTGGCCGAGCTGGACGATCTCAAAACCGTCAAACCCGGCGATCACCTGTTTGCGTTCTGCCTCCACCGCTCGACCGCCACCATCCTGGTCAAGAAAACGCCGTTCCAGCCCGATGATGTGGAACGGCTGCTCAACTTTGTCAAGAAGATGTCGTTTGAGGAAATCTACTACCCGGGCATGCCCAACCTCAATAAAAACTATACGAGCTACATGGCATATTACAACAACTACTTTGCCAGCGAGGTGGAGCAGAATAAGATGCTGGGCGATCATTTCCGCCCCGCCGACCTCTATCACCTGGCCATTTTCGAGATGCTCGAGGGACGGGCCGACCGGCTGTACCGTGACTACATCTTCGACATCTCGCCCATGACCGACGACCGTCCCTACTACAGTACTTATCTGAAGTCGGACAAGATATTCACCTATCTGGGACAGCCGCGCAACATTATCGAGGAATGGGGCTTTCTGCTCATCCTGGTCATCCTGCTGGAATCGATCATCTTCGCGGCCGCCATCATCGTCATTCCGTTGGTCGGCCGCTTCCGCGACCTGCTGTCGGAGAAGAAACGAACCCTGAAGATCATCCTCTATTATTCCTGTCTGGGCTTGGGCTACATGCTCATGGAGATCTTTCTTATCCAGCGGCTGGTCTTCTTCCTGAGTGACCCGATTTTTTCCACCTCCATCGTCATCACCTCCATGCTCGTCATTTCCGGCCTGGGAAGCCTGGCCAGCGCCCGTTTGGGCGCGTCACGCACCCGGTTGGTGCGTCTGGCCGTGCTGGCCATCGTGTTGGTGGCCGTGTTCTACCTGTTCGGCTTGTCGCCGTTGCTCAACGCCCTGCTCGGGGTCCCCTTCCTGGTGAAGGTCCTGGTGTCCGTGCTGCTGATCGCTCCCGCGGCCTTCTTCATGGGCATGCCGTTTCCCAACGGTCTGGCCGCTCTCGACAGCGCCCGGCCCCGCCTCATTCCCTGGGCGTGGGGCATGAACGGCGCCTTCTCGGTTACCGGCTCGGTGCTGGCCCGGCTTGTCTCCATTCCTTTCGGATTCTCGTTCGTGATCATCATCACCATGGTGGTCTACGCATTGTCCGGTCTGCTGTTCCGCGCTAATGAAAAATAGCGGGTCATTTTCCGTAAAGGGCGGCTGGAATTCGGCAGATAATAAGAACGGGGAGGGAAAATGCTCAAACTGTTGAGGGATCAAAAAATCGGGAGCCGGCGGGGAAGACCGGCCGGTGGACGCCGGCGGCCCACCCGGGCGCGGGGCGCCGTCCGGCAGAAGTTTTTTGACAGTTCCCGGCACGTATCGCGCATCGCCGGGTTTCTTCCCGATACCTTTCGCATCCTCTTCGGCAAAAACCGTTATTTCGTCATCACCACCGTCTGTCTTCTCTGCCTGTTTTTTACGGGCTTCGTTTTTTCACGGGCATTGCAGGGATCCCTTCCCGCCGCGATCGGGACCAAGGCCGACGTGGAGGCGGAGGAGGACACGGGTTCCCGCGCCCTGGCCGCGGCCTATGACGAACTTGGATCCGGTACCTTCTCTTCAGTTCGCGACAAGGACGTGGAATACGTGCTGCAGGAGGGTGATTCCCTCTACAGTATCGGCAAGCTCTACGTCATCAAAGCCGAGGAACTGAAGGAGTACAATAAGGTCGCCGATCCCAGCCGGCTGCGTGTGGGTTCGGTCATTACCATTCCTTCCCGCGAGCATCTGGTCGCGTGGAACGCCGAGCGGGAGAAGGCCCGGTTGGCCGCCAGAAAGGCGGCTCCCGCCGCGCTGCCCCGGCCCGCCAGCCTGCTTCCCCCCCAGGTGGCCATCAGCGCCGTCACCGAGAAGGACGGCCCCGTCTTCAAGGCCTCGTTCAGCGCGGACACGGAACTGCCGCAACAGGGCGTCCGTTATGAATGGGATCTGGGCGACGGCGGCGTGTCCCGCAGCCCGCGCGCAGCGCACACCTATCTGGAGCCGGGCACCTACGCCGTCTCCTTATCATTGCGCGACACGTACGGGTATGAACGGCGCTCCAATACGCTGACCATCGAAGTGTCCAGCACCGAGGGCGCCAGCCTGGTCCGTACCATGTACCTGAGCGTGGGCGGCGTGGGAGACACCTTTGCCCTCAAGGGCAAGGTTACCCAGATGGAAGACACGCTGGGTCGTGTGGAAAAACCCGTGCAGCTGGTGGAGGAACGCGATGGCAGTTACTTCTACCGCGCCCTGGCCGCGGGCAACTTTTCCCTGATCGCGCGGGGTGAGGACGCCGTGTACAAGGTGTATCTCTTTGTCAGTCCCTTTCCCTCGGTGCACAGCGACCGATTCGACACCGACTGGTATCGGACCCAGTACAATACGGGGTTTTCCAACTGCGGTCCGGCCACGGTATCCATGGCCTTGGGGTGGGCCAAGGGTAATTTCATCTCCGTGACCTCCATCCGCAAATTCGTGGGCTGGCGGGGTGACGGGGGCACCAGTTTCACCCAACTGGAAAAAGCCCTGGCCTGGAAGGGCCTCAATGCCCAGACCATCAATATCACGGGTATGGAGGACGTCTTCCAGGCCATCGACCGGGGCGAAATCGCCATCGTGCTCTTTCATACCGGCCGGATTTCCCGGGCCAAGGGCCGGCCCGAACTCAATTACGTGGGACGGTACTATTCCGATTCGGTCGGCCACTACGTCATCGTCAAGGGCTATTCCCGGGACAAGAAGTACCTGGTGGTGTACGATCCCATGCCCTCCGACTGGGCCTCCAATGGCAACCGCTACGGCGACGGCGTCTCCATGATCGGCCGCAATCGCTACTACCCCGTGGCGGAGATGAATCGGGCCTTGAGTCTGCGGAAAATCCTCATCGTCTCCCGGTAACCGGCATTGTTCTGGGACCTCGTGGTTAACTCGCTTGTCTCCCGTAAAAAGAGTCCTTGACCGGGAACCGCCTTTGTCCTAGAGTCGTTCCATGGAAAACGCTCTTCCTTCTCCCGTCACCCGCCTGGCCTGGAAAGACCGGGTGCTTGATTTCAGCCGCCGGATCTACGTCATGGGCATTCTCAATGTCACGCCTGATTCCTTCTATGCGGGGAGCCGCCGGCCGGACGGGGAGGGAGCCGCGGCCGCGGCCGAGGAGATGGCGGCGGCGGGGGCCGACATCATCGACGTGGGCGGCGAATCCACCCGCCCCGGCTCGGATCCGGTGCCGGAAGCCGAGGAGGCGGGGCGGGTGGTGCCCGTCATCCGGGAACTGCGCCGCCGGTCTCCCGTTCTGATTTCCGTGGATACGCGCCGGCGCGCGGTGGCGGAAGCCGCGCTGGAGGCCGGCGCCGACTTGGTCAACACCGTCTCCGGTCTCAACCACGATGACGACTTCGCCGATTTCATCGCCCGCGCGGACGTGCCGGTGGTGCTCATGCACATGCGGGGCACGCCGCTCACCATGCAGGCCAACCCCTCTTACGCGGATACGGTCCGGGAGGTTTCCGCCGAACTGTCGTCCCTGGTACGCCATGCCCGGGCGCGCGGCGTCAAACCGGACCGGATCATCCTCGATCCCGGCATCGGATTCGGCAAGCGGGTGGAGGATAACCTGCGCTTGATCCGGCACCTGGACGCGCTGAAACGTCTCGGCTACCCGGTCCTTGTCGGACTGTCGCGTAAATCGTTTCTGGGTACGGTCACGGGCCGCGCGGTCGACGACCGCCTGCCGGGAACCGTGGCCGCCGACACCGCGGCGGCCCTGGCCGGAGCCGACATCCTCCGCGTTCACGACGTGGCCGCGGCCGCGGATACCGCCCGTCTTTGCGAGGCTCTGCGCCGGTGTGATTCTTAACCGGGAAGGGGACCGCGAAGGGCGGGACTTTCCACGGGGCGCGGTTCGTGGTATGGTAGGCATGATCGCCCGGCAGGTTGTTGAAAAAGTGAAACCGTTTCAACAACAAAAACGGATGCGCCTGAGGCCAGGATACGGCCGCCTTACGCGGAGAGAAAGGGACGGACGAGGGGTGGATTTTCTCAATCTCGATTTCCTAAACGCCTTCTTCAACATCTGGATCGTCCGCGAGATCATCCGCCCCGCCCTTGATATCAGCATCCTTGCCTTCATCATGTACCGCGGCTACCGGATCCTGGAGCAGACGCGGGCCATCCAGCTTATCAAGGGCAT
>CAYQRT010000173.1:0-6673 GCA_964419695.1 uncultured Spirochaetaceae bacterium
TTCATGAAAAAACTATGTGAAAAACAAAGCAATGACGCGGCGATCCAGGCCGAGTCCAGGGTCAAGAGAGGCAGGGACGCGTCTCCGGCGCCCTGCCAGAGACAGGCGCGCCAGTCAGTCGCGGCGCGCAGCCGGTGGAGGATGGCGGACAACGCCCTGATCCGCGTCAAGGGCCCGCCGGTCCGGGCGCGGGCCGCGAGTTTGGTAAGCGAAGGCGGACGGCGGCGGAAATCATTGGCGTCGTTTAAAAAACCCGCCTGCGAGAATTCCACCAGCTCCCGGTCCGCCAGACAGTAGCGGTACCCGTGGCGGCGGAGAATGTCCGGCAGCAGGGGCGACACCCCCAATTCGGGCGGAAAGAACCCGGCCGGTTCTATTCCCAAGAGGCGCGAGGCGGTGCGCCGGAACAAGGCGATGTCTTCCTCCTGCAGGGGTACCGGCAGGGTCGGGAGCACGCCGTGGGCCCAGCTGGTGCCCGTAAGCTCCAGGTTCCCGGACGCCACCCCTTGGCGCAGGAGCGAGATGACTTCCGGCCGGCCTTCAAAAATATCCGGGTGCTCGCCGGCCAGAAGTTCGAGCGTGATGCCCGTGATATCCAGCACCGCCCGGCGGCGGGGTGCGGCCAGGATGGTCTCGAGCACGGGAAGATAGCTTTTTTCCGCCATCTCTCCCATGCGGCGGAAGGGGAATTCGGCGTAGAGAAGATTGGCGTGAAAGAGGAGCGACATCCGTCCCATACCGCCAGTATAATCGCTCGTCCCCGGCGGGTTCAAGAAATATTTGACAAACATCGCGCAAAGGGCAACAATGGAATTGAACACAACCTGCGTCGTATTATGGAGGAACCAACGGCCATCCGGAGTTTTTGCCTAGGGATTATTCTGCTCGCCGCGCCCCTGGCCGGATACGGGCTGGACGTGGGAGCGGACTTCGGCTACGTACTCGGTATGTACAACGTCACCAATCCCGCGGCGCCGCCGCCGGTGACCAGCACCACCAATTATCTGCGCGCCGATTTTTTTGTCGATATTGACTACCTTCTCATACGCGCGGGCGGCATGATGAACGCCGGCTCCATATACAGCACCAGTCCGACGCCCGACAACGCGCGGATATTCATCCTGACCGCCGATCTCCTGGGCAAACTGCCGGTGACTATCGGGGTGCTGCGGTTATGGACCGCCGTGGGCCTCCGGTACACATACGTGCTCTTGGTCGATTTTGACGGCAACGGCGTGGATGACCGGCCGGCGGACGCCGTACCGAGTGATCTGGCCGTCATCCTGGAAGTGGGCGGGTGTTTTAAAATAGGCAAAAAATTCGTGCTGGGCGGTTCCTTCCTGATCCATTACGACGTGATTCCGAACCTGCCCGCGGGCGCGCCGGCCGACGCCACGAGCACGTCCATTACCCTGGAGTTCACCCTGCACGTGGGCGTCTCCTTATAGCCCCGTCCGCCGCTTTGGCCCACAGGGCGTTCACTCCCAGCGCGCCCGCCGCGTCTTCAACCATTCCGCCTTATCCAATTCCTCCGCCGCTTCGCGTAACAGCGCGTTCAGCACCAGCCGCCCGGACGGCGTGCACCGCCAATATGTTTCAGTCGCCTCGGCCAGACCCCGCTCCCGCCAGGAGGCCCAGGTCCGGGGCAGGGCCTGATCCAGACCGCGACCGAAGCGGCGTGCGAACACGCGCTTATCGATGCCTTCTTCCAGCCGCAGTCCCATGAGCAGATGGTCCAGCAGCCACTCGCGCGCGTTCAGAAATTCCTGAGTGAAACAGGCGGCGGCCTCAGGCCCGTCGTATCGGTCCAGGTCGCGGACGGCCTCCAGGCGCACCACGCGGCCGTCCGCCAGGGGCAGCGTGGAAAAAGCGGACGGCCCCAGGCCCACGTACGGATCCAGCCGCCAGTAGTGCAGATTATGGAGGCTTTCTTGGCCGGGCCGCGCGAAGTTGCTGATCTCGTACTGCCGGTACCCGGCCCCGGCCAGCCGCGCCGTGATCTGTTCCCATGCCACCGCTTCCTCCTCCGGCGGCAGGGGCGTAAATTCCCCGGCGGCCGCGGCGTCATGCAAAGCCGTCCCCCGTTCCAGGGTCAAGGCGTATACGGAGACGTGGCCGGGAGAGGCGTCCAGTAAGGTGGTCAGATCGGCGAGCGCGTCTTGATACGACTGTTCCGGAAGCCCGGTGATGAGATCGAGGTTGACTGCCCCGGGCCAGGCGCGGGCCAGCAGATCCAGGGCGCGGCGGTTGTCGCGCGAGGCGCCGGGCCGGCCCAGAAACGCAAGCCGCCGGTCGGAAAAGGTCTGCACGCCCACGGAGAGGCGCGTGACCCCGGCCGCGGAACAAACGTCCAGGAACTCCTCATCCAGGCTGTCGGGGTTGGCCTCCACGGTCCACTCCGCGGGCGCGCCGGCCCACAGTCCGGCCACACCATCCAACAGACGCTGTAAAAGCGCACCGGGCAGCAGGCTGGGCGTGCCTCCGCCTATGTACACGGTGTCGAGCGTTTTCAGATCAAGCGCCCGTTTGAACCAGGCCAGGTGCCGGAGTTCGGCCTCCACCAGCCGTTCCATGGTCTCAGGGGCGGCGCCCGGCCGGGAATAAAAGTCGCAATAGCGGCACTTGCCGCGGCAGAAGGGGACATGGATGTAGAGGGCGCGGGCGGGGGGACGACGTGCCAGGCGCAGGGAAACCGGAAGCGGCACCACATATTCTCCGTGCGTCCCGCCGGGCGCGCTAGCGGACGGCGCCGATGCGCGGGATGGGCCAGAAGCGGAAGAGCGATCTTCCCAGCAGGTTGGCGGTCCTGACCGACCCGAACCAGCGGGCGTCCTTGGAGTTGTCCCGGTTGTCGCCCATGGGCCAGAAGCGGTCGGTGGGAATGTACCAGCCCAGTACCCGGCGCACGAAACGGTTGCGTTCGGAGGCGTTGGCCGGATCGATGGCGCAAGCCGTATACCCGGACCAGTAGGCCTCATAGTATTCGTCCGTACCAGGCAGGCCGGGATAGTAATATTTGACCGGGGCGTCGGCGTAGGCTTTGTCCAGCGCCTCGTCCGACAGTTTCCGGATGCGCTCCGCCGGCATACCATTGTAAGCGAGCATGGCTTTTTTATATTCCCTCTCCAGCGCCGCGCTGTCCAGGCTTTCTTCATCCACGCCCCGCACGCGCAGTTCACGCAGGACCTTCTTGTGGTAGGCGTCCGCGATCTGTTCCCGGGTCCAGTGCTCGGTCTGAGGATCGTGCAATCCGGACTCAACCAGCATGAAAAACCGGTAATTGACGTCCAGGGTGGCGGCGTCCATGCCGGCCACGGCCGCGTTACCGCCGGAACGGGCGGCGCAGTACAGCCTGATGTATTTGTCCTCCAGTTCCCGGGCGTTGGCCGGGGCGGAGAGGCCGGCCTGGAGGCGGGCGTGCATGGTTACATAGTCACGGATCATGGGGTAGTCTTCGTACGGATAAAATTTCTTCTGCAGGGTATAAGCCAGGGGCTGGTACTGGTGCTTGAGCGTCTCCTCCGCGGTCCAGCCGTTCTCCGCCGCCTGCTTCACCTCGATCCGGCCGCCACGCATGCGCACCTGTTCACCGGGCAGGCCGATAAGGCGCTTGACCAGGAAATGCACGGCCACCTCGCCCTTGGCGTTGATGTCCCGGTTGACCAGGGTAAAAGTGAGCATGTAAATAAGCCGGTTGAAGAGCTCCTCCACCGCGGGCACGGCCCGCCCCATCTCCGCGAAGTAATTGGGATTGAGAAAGACGATGATCTCGCCGCGCCGGGCCTGCGCCCCGGGCAGCTTGCCGTAGCCGGGCACCAGCTCCGGGCCGTAGACCATCTTGTCCACGAAGAGCCGGTCTTCCTTCTGGATGGTGTCTTCCATGGACGCGGAGGGTACGGCGTAGGCCTGCAGCACGTACTGGTTGACGATGAGCACGACCACCGCGGCCCAGAGCAGGGCCTGAATCCAGTCGAGAATCTGGTTTTTCCTCTTCTGCTTTTCCTTGCGGCGCAGGCGGCGGCGGCGGCGCCAGGTGAGCACACGCTCGGTCACGCGCACCAAAGAGTTTTGCATATCGGCCAGATGCATGGTGTCAGTACCCCTTCCGCGGCGTACGCCCTCCGGACGGGCCGTTCCCGTGCCGGCGGCGGCCGGACTCGCGTTTACGCTTTCAAAACAGCGGAAGACCGTCCCCGGTTTCCGGCACTCAGCGTAATACCGGCTGAACATAACACATCCCCCTCACATTGACAAGTGATGGTGGCCTCTCTATAATCAGACCCTATGTTGAGCAACCTGTTTAAGAAGAAAGATACGTCGCCCATCCCCGACTTCAAGGACGTGACCGTCAAACTGCCGGTTATCCTCGGCGTGCGGCCCGGCGTCTATCTCATGGTCATCTACGGAATCCTCGTCCTCCTCCTGGTATTTTTACTGTTTTTCCTGCGCGGCATCCTGGACGCGGGAACGCACTACCATTTTACCAGCGAGCCGCTGCCCGCCGGCGTGTGGGTGGACGGAAAAAAAGCGGGGGTCACTCCCTGCGACGTGCTTATCAAGGAAGGCCGCCACGAGATTACCCTGAGCCGTCCCTACTTTGAGCCGGTCACCCTGACCAAGGACGTGACCCGCTACGTGTTCGCCCTGCCCTTCCTGCCCAAGCGGGAGTACGTCTCCACGTCGCTTAAGGTGACGGACATGGACGCCCTGGCCGAACACACGTTCCGGGAATACTCGGAATGGACCCTGGTGGAGGGATTCTCCACCGGCTATCCCTACCCGCCCCTCCTGACCCTGGCCGCCCAAAGCATACAGGCCGCGCCGGATGAAAAGTCCTACCGGACCCTGCACCGGCTTTTGGAACGGGCCCTGCCCGGAGCCGGCCAGCCCCAGCCCGCGGCCGACTGGCTGCACGCCTGGCTGACCGTGGCAAGCAAGGGACGGGCCCTCCTCCCCGGGTCCCTGTTCCGCATGATCAACACGGCGCGCGAGTACATGCGCACCCACGACAACCTGCCGTTCTTCATCTATGACATGCTTCCCAAGGACCTCCGCTCCCAGGAGGAGCGCCGACAGGATAAAGCCGGCATCATGAAAAACCCGACCCGGGACGCTTTCGGCGTGACCGCGGGCTTCAACACCCTGGCCGCCGGTTACAAGGAATACATTCGCAATTTTAAAACCAAAACGGGCTCCCGGCCCGGGGCCGGCCTGTCCCTGGCAGGGGTTTCATTTCTCCCCGTGCCCTCAGGCGATTACGTGATGGGCAAGAACGAAAAGGAAACCTCGCCGCTCAATCCCGATTACGTCCACCTCTTTCCCCACCCGGTGCGGGTGGAGGGATTTTTCATGGCCCGCACCGAGGTCACCAACGCGCAGTTCCAGCGCTTCACGGACGCCAATCCCGACTGGCGTCCCTCCCGCCGGGCCGACCTCCGGAATCGGGAACTGGTAGACGAATATTACCTGCAGGAGTGGGCCGACGACGCCCCGCCCGCGGGAAAAGAATCATACCCGGTCACGTACGTGTCCGCCTACGCGGCTGAAGCCTACTGCGCCTGGCTGGCCGCCAAGCTCAAAGACGTCAAGCCCGGCTACACGGTACGCCTGCCCGCCGAAGCCGAATGGGAATGGGCCGCGGCCGGCGGGGTTCCGGCCCGCTTCAAAACGCCCGGCTCCCGGCTTTTCACGGAGAACGCGGCCGGCGCCCGCAGCGCGGGCACTGCTTCTCCCAACGTATTCGGCCTCACCGACATGGCCGGCAACGTGGAAGAGATCTGCCGCGACTGGTACGCCCAGGCCGCCCCCTTGTTGAGTTCCCGTGATCCGGCCTACAATGCAGCCGCGGGACCCACGCCTTATACGCGCGGCGGCCAGAAAGCCGTGCGCGGCGGCTCCTGGGCCACGCCGGCCGGCGACCTGGCGGTTTACCGCCGGGGCAGCCAGGCCCCCTATTTCTGCAACGCCTTTCTCGGCTTCCGGCCGGTGATCGCGTCGCGTTAGCGCGCCGCGTGTCGCAGGGAGAGTGATGTCATGCCCCAGGAGCCAGCCGCCAAAAAATCGGGCGGGAACAAAGTATTAGCCGTCAACAAGAAGGCCCGCTTCGAATACGAGACGGTGGAGACCCTGGAATGCGGCCTGTCGCTCTCGGGCACCGAGGTCAAGTCCATCAAAGCCGGCCAGTTCAACTTCGCCGATTCCTACGCCAGGGTGGAGAACGACGAACTCTGGCTGGTGGGCCTGCACGTGACCCCCTACGCTTTCGGCAACATCCACAACCGCGAACCGGCCCGCAGCCGCAAGCTCCTGGCCCACAAACAGGAGATCAAACGCCTCAAACGCAAAACCGACGAAAAAGGCTTGACCCTGGTTCCCATGAAATTTTATCTTAAGAAGGGCATGATAAAAGTGGAAATCGCCGTCTGCCGCGGCAAAAAACAGGCCGACAAACGGCAGTCCATCAAGGCCCGGGACGTCAAACGGGACGTCGAACGCGAGTTCCGCAAGAGAATATAGAATTTTTGTTCTTTGAAATAGATACCAGATAATTCCTGCAAAACCAACCGGCCAGGATATTTTAAGGACCAGAATTGTGAATAAGGATAACACCCAGGCGGTTTTCGTACTTCACGAAAACCGTTTGTCAATTCCTTTTTCAGCAATGCTGCCTGAA
>CAYQRT010000174.1:0-6659 GCA_964419695.1 uncultured Spirochaetaceae bacterium
GCGCAGACGATTTCTGTATAGCACCCTTCTCATTCTATGCACTGCGCCGCAGGCCGGTTTCTCCGGCTGTGGTCATTCGCCGTGCCGCTCCGGTCCAGATCAAGGCCATGAACAGACCATGGGACCACCCCAGGCATCCGGCCGCCGGGGCGGGTGGTGGACGCGGGAAGTGACGCCACCGGTGTTCTTTCCCGGCGCGAAGGCGGGGTCTCGATTTTCCATACTGATTGCCTACAGCGGACCGCGAACGTAGTTCTCAACAAGTCAGTTCCCTTTTTTCCTTAACTGTTCTATACTCTGAAAAAATATCGGTACAAGGACAGACGCATGACAAAGCATCCCGTATCCCTTTTTTTGATCACCCTGCTTTCGTTCACCGCGGCCGGCTGCGTCAGTACCACCAGAGGTCAAACCATCCTCGAGAATGAACAGGACCAATCCGTCATCGCGGCAAACCTTGATTGCTGCGACGACTTCAAGCGGCGGATCATACGCCTGGAAAGCGAAAAAGAAGTGATTATACTGGTTCACGGCTGCAAGGCCTCAAGCGGCCATTTCCTCACGCTCAAGGAAGTATTCGCCGCACGCGGTCAGCAGGCCGTCTGTTTCAGTTATGATTTCAGGGATTCTATTGAGAAGTGTTCCGCCCGGCTCGTACAGGCCATCAACCTCATCGACCGCTTTCTCGATCCGTCGGCCATCATCATTGTCGCCCACAGTCAGGGCGGCCTTGTCGCACGACGGGCCATTATCGCGGACCGTTCCGACGACATTGCCCTGAACATCAATTCCCGGAAAATCCACATTGTAACCGTCTCGAGTCCGTTCAATGGCATCAAGGCGTCTGCGCATTGCGGGATCACCCCGCTTCACATTGCGACCGCGGGAGTGACCGTGGTCATCTGCCAACTCATCGCCGGTTCAACCTGGAGCGAGATTTATCCGGGATCGGACTTCATCAGCCACCCGGGAACGCTGGCCGACGCGGTTGCCGAACACATCAAGATCAACACCGATGAAGCGGATACCTGCCGCAGGATGAATGAAGACGGCTCATGCAGGGAAAGCGACTATGTCTTTGCCCTGGACGAGCAGTACGCGCCTCCGGTAGACGGCGACTCCCGGGTACGCAACATTGAGCTGCGCGCCGGTCATGCCCACATTGTCGGCAAACCCGGCCGCCCGCCCTTTGAGTTGATCGAAGTTCTGGAGGAGCACCGGATCTTGCGCATGCGGACGACCCTCACCCGGGCCGAAGAAACCGCCCTCTTCCTCGCGCTCTACCGGTAAATTAATTTTCCTGCCACGGAAAAACAATTTTTCTCTCCCGGAAAATTTATTTTCTTGTGACATAAAAACTGTTTTTCTCCTACGGAAAATTTGTATTTTCGCGGCGGAACCATTCCTTTTCCTTCCCTGAAAATAATGTTTCCTTCGCGGAAACGGTATCATTCCCTCCCTGAATCGGCCTTGTTTCCCGAACAAAGCTTTTTTCCGCCCGGCATAAACGACGCGTCTCCCTGTACTAAACGGATGTTGGCACCTTCCACGCCGGCAATCCGTTACTCCCTCAAGGAGAACGTGTTGCGGCGGGACAACGGCGCCAATTACCTGGCGCGTGTGCACCGGTACAAAACCGTGGGTCAGGAGGAGTTCATCACCCTCATGACCGAGCGGAACACCACGGTGACCCGCCAGGACGTACTGGTGGTGCTGGACCTGATGGAGGAGACGCTCAAGAAACGCGTGGCCGCCCTGGTCCGTCTCAAGGAATATGAAGCCAAACACCGCCGCGCCCTGGAACGGCTGGGAGAAGTAACCTGCCAGCCCACGCACGAAGCATTGGCGGAGATCGCGGGCGTGTCCGTGGACACCGTGAGCCGGGCGGTGCGGCGGTGCGAAAACGAACTGAGGGCCTGGTTCCGGTAGGCCGGCGGCGCGTTCGCCCCGGAATACACAGAGGATATGATTCGGAAAGGGTGTATAGTATCGAACGGAGAAGTATCAATTATCGGAGCCGTTTCTCCGCGCGCGTATCACTCGCCCGTCTTTTTAGGCAAAGGAGCCGACGATCATATGGACGGTTCCATCCTCACCGCTTACCGGCTTCCTCATCCTTTTTCTTGAGGTCGGCTTCCATTTTCTGCGTCCAGACATCTATCTTGCGTTTGGTGATCTCCACATCTTCCTTTTCTCCCATGAGGATCTGGATGCGCCGCAAGGCGTGCAGGTACCAGATGCCGGCCTTGATGTCGTCGATGCGCAGGGTGGAAAGCTCGTATTTCTCCCGGTAGCGGGCGCTGGTAGTGCGGAGCATCTCCAAGGCCAGGTCCAGATGGGCGCGGCGGTCGTCGTAGCCGGGCACGTTGGGGTTCAGTTTTGAGATGAGCGATTTGAAGTTGATCAGGTTCTTGAGCACCGTGGTGTAGCGGCCCTCCAGCTCCACGAACGACCACTTCCATTTGGAGCTCTTGCCGAAGGCTTCCTCCACCGAATAGATGGCAAACCCCATCTTCTGCACCAGCTTGTAGCGGGCCGAGTCGTCCAGCTTTTCGATGGCGGCCAGGCGCTGGTCCAGCTCGGAGAAGGGGGCGTCGATATAGGCGGAGACGACCTCCTCCAGGTAGATGATGCTCTTGTAGAGGCACTTGCGCGCGTCGTTCAGGAATCCCTCGTTCTTGACGCCCAAAAGGCTCACGGACAGGGAGTTCATGAGCAGGAGATAGGAAACGATGGTGAGGTTGTCGTCGGCCAGGGCCAGCTTCTTATAGCCGACGTTGGTCTTGTCCTGGGCCATGGCGAGCTTGGTCTTCTTCTCCTTTTCCAGGGCGTCGTTGACCACCTTCTTGTACTCGCGAATCATGTCGTTGTACTTTTTCTTGGCTGCCAGGCTGATTTTGCCCATACGTTTACCTCTTGGCGGCGCCGTACTGGGCCAGAAGCTCCTCGGCGTGCCGGACCGACACCTCCTGGCGCTTGTCGCCCGAAAGCATGCGCGCGATCTCCTCCACCCGCTCCCGGCCCGTTATGGGCCTGACCCGGGTGAAGGTGCGTTCCCCCTCCACCGATTTCTCCACCTTGATGTGATTATCGGCGCGAACGGCGATTGTGGCAAGATGCGTTATGCACAAGACCTGCTTGGAGGCGGAGAGCATGCCCAGGCGCTCGCCCAGGGTCAGGGCCACCTCGCCGCCTATACCTGAGTCGATCTCGTCGAAGATGAGGCTCTCAATATTGTCCGCCTCGGCCAGCGCGGTCTTGACGGCCAGCATGACGCGGGAGAGCTCGCCGCCTGAGGCGATGTTTTTAAGCTTCTTGAAGGGCTCCCCCACGTTGGGCGAAATGAGAAAGGCCACGTCGTCCTTGCCCCACAGCCCCACCAGGGGCTTGCCGTCCGCGGACTGCTTGTCCTTGACCAGAACCTGAAACCGCACCTTGGGCATGCTGAGCGCTTTCAGCTCTTCCACGATCCGCGCCTGCAGTTCCCCGGCCGCCTTGACGCGCAGGGCGGTGAGTTCCTCGGCCGCCTGCCGCAGGGCCTTTTCGCGCGCGACCATGTCCTTCTGCAGATTTTCCTTGTCTTCTTCCCAGTTTTCGATGGCGGCCAGTTCGCTTTTACTCTCCTCGGCGTAGGCCAGTATTTCTTCTATTGTATTACCGTATTTTTTCTTGAGCTGGCGGATCTCGCCCAGGCGGCTTTCCACGTCGGTCAGGCGCTGGGGATCGAAGACCGTGCCCCCCTTGACCCGGCGCACGCCCTCGTCGTAATCCTGCAGTTCGTAGAAGGCGTCCTCCAGCTGGTTCTTGAGCGTTGACAAGCCGGGGTCGATCTCCACCAGGTCGTCCATGGCCGCGCGGCAGCCGCGCAGCGCGGACAAGACACCCCCGCGCGATTCCGAGAGGCGGTTGTGAATGTCGTCCAGCAGCCCGTAGAGTTTCTCGTGGTTGGCGAGCAGGCGGTGCTCGGAGTCCAGCTCTTCTTCCTCTTTGGGCTTGAGCTTGGCCTCCTCGATCTCCTTGATCGAATGCCGGAGGAGGTCGATCTGGCGCAGGCGCTCACGCTCGCTGGCGGTCAGTTTCTGAAAACGCTCCCTTAAGGATTTCAATTCCAGGAAGCCGTCACGGAAGCGGAAGGATCGCTCCTCGGCGCCCGCGTACTTGTCCAGCACCTTGCGGTGGTTGTCCTCGGAGAGGAGCGACTGGTGGTCGTGCTGGCCGTGCAGGTCAAAGAGCAAGGCGGTCAAATCCCTGAGGTCGGCTTGGGTTACGGGCACCGACTGGATGTAGATGGAGCCGCGGCCGGACTTCTTCATGGTGCGCCTGAGAATGAGCGCCCCGTCCTCGGGGGTGATGTCGTGGGCCGCAAGCCATTCGGACACTTCCCGGTTCTCATGATCCACGCTCACCACGCAGGAGACCAGGGTCTCTTCGGTCCCGCTGCGGATGGAGCCGGGATCGCCCTTGCCGCCCAGAAGCAGCCCCAGGGCGCCGATGAGAATGGATTTACCCGCCCCGGTCTCGCCGGTGAACACGTTGAAGCCGGCCGAGAATTTCAATGAGATGCGGTCGATCAGGGCGTAGTTGTGGATGTCGAGTTCTTCAAGCATGAGGTTCCCCCGACCAGTGCAGTTTGGAGCGCAGGACCTCGTAAAAATTCCTTTGATCGGAACGGACGATGCGGGCCGCGTGCTTCGCTTTCCGGAAAATGACGCTGTCGCTCTCCGCCAGGAGGAATTCACCCTGCCCATCCACGGTGAGGATAATATTGGTGCGCTGGTGCGGCTCCACGGTGATCTCCACCGATTCCCCGGCCGGCACCACCAGGGGCCGGTGGGCCAGGGAGAAGGCGCAGATGGGCGAGAGAATGAAGGCCTCCATCTCCGGATGGAGCACCGGCCCCCCGGCCGACAGCGAATAGGCGGTGGAACCGGTGGGCGTGGCGATGACGATGCCGTCCGCCCGGTAGCGGCCGATGTAGGTGCTGGAAAGCGACGCCTGCAGGCGCACCAGCTTGGAGATGCCGGAGGAGATGATGACCCCGTCGTTCAGACCCAGAAAACGGGCGACCGTGCGCCCGCGCCGGCGCACGGCCACGTCCAGCATGATGCGCGCGCTCACGCCCACCCGGCCCTCCTGGAACTTGGTAAAGGTCTCCTTCCACTCGGGCCGGGTCACCTCGGTGATGAAACCGAAGTTGCCCAGGTTGACCGCCAGAATGGGGATATCCAGCCCCGCCAGGAGCTGGGAGCAGTAAAGAAGCGTGCCGTCACCGCCCAGGGAAACCGCCAGGTCCACGCCCGCCAGCCGGGGCTTGCGGGCCAGAGGCTTGTCCTGCAGGCTGACGATCTCGAAGGCGATGCGGCGCTCGGTGAAAAAGCCGCGGAACTCGTCCGCCACGGTCTTGTCGAAGTCCTTGTTCTTGTTGATGAAGGCCAACACCTTTTTGATTGTGCGTTTCATTTCTATTTCAGGGCCCCCGCCGCTCCACGGAACCACTATAACAAGAATCCCCCCCCGCAGCAACCAGGCTGATTCTGAACCTCTGTGTGGTAAATTCCGGTATACCGCAGAATCAGCCCGGCAGTTTCGATCTTAATGAAGTATTTCCACAATTCGGATGAAACTGCAGGCTGATTCCATTTTCCCTAACGGTTCGACGGAGTGGATGCTTTCACCAGTTCTTCGGCTATCTGGATGGCGTTCAATGCCGCTCCCTTCCTTATTTGGTCGCCGACCAGCCAGAGGTCGAGGGTGTGAGCCTGGGAGCAATCGCGCCGGATCCGGCCCACCAGGACCTCGTCCCGGCCCGAGGCGTCCAGGGGCGTGCACCAACGGCCGTGTTCCGGATCGGCCTCCAGCCGCAGGCCCGGCGACCGGTCCAGCAGCGCAATCATTTCCTCCGGGAACACGTCGCGCTTGAATTCGATGTTGAGGGCCTCGGCGTGGGCGCGCAGGGTGGGCACGCGCACGCAATGAATGTTAACCCGGAACTCCGGATCGTCCAGGATCTTCTTCAATTCGTTCACTACTTTCCACTCCTCCTCCACGTAACCGTTGTCCAGGAGCCGCGTGTTGTGAATGAAGCAGTTGAAGGCGTACGGCTGGGGGAAGACCGTGCGGTGGTACGACAGGCCGTCCAGCACGGCCCGGCTCTCCTCGCGCAGTTCCCGCATGGCCTGCTTGCCCGCGCCGCTCGACGCCTGGTAGGAGGCGATGTGCACCCGCTTGATCCCGAACTCCCGGTGCAGGGGCGCCAGGGCCAGGGCCAGCAGGATGGCGTTGCAGTTGGGATTGGCCACGATGCCCTGATGACCGGCGATCTTGTCAGCGTTCACCTCCGGCACCACCAGGGGTACGTCCCCGTGCATACGGAAGTAAGACGTATTATCGACACACACGGCCCCGGCGCGCACCGCGTGCGGCACGAGGTCCCGGGAGACCGTCCCGCCCGCGGACGAAAGCACGTAGTCCACGCCCGCGAACGATTCCGGGCCCGCCTCCTCCACCGTCAAGTCTTCTCCCCTGAAACGCACCCGTCGCCCGGCCGAGCGCCCGGAGGCCAGTACCCGTAGACTGTCCACCGGAAAAGACCGTTCCTCCAGGAGGGCCAGCAGTTCCTCCCCCACCGCCCCGGTGGCGCCCAATACGGCCACGTTGTA
>CAYQRT010000175.1:0-4684 GCA_964419695.1 uncultured Spirochaetaceae bacterium
CATTAAGAATACCGAATACCACTAAGGAATCAGAGAAAAAAATTAAAACAACAACTCAAAACGTATAGGGATCACTGCTTCGTAAAAGCGATCTGGTGAACGATCTCGCTTCTTTTTTTAAGGTGTTCGGCGATACGACGCGCCTGCGCCTGCTGGCCGCCCTCATCGCCGCACCCAGCCGCGTGGGGGACCTGTCGCGCGTCCTCAAGATGACGCAGTCCGCGGTATCCCATCAGTTACGCCTGCTTAAGGACGAACGTCTCGTACGCGGGGAGCGGCACGGCAAGGAGATTACGTATTCTCTGGACGACGCCCACATCGTCAAGATCGTGACCGACGGGTTCACGCACGTGTCCGAACGGCGACAGAAAAAAACGAGCCGCCGTTGACGTGAAAAAGCATATTCGCGTGCAGACCGTGTCATACGACCCGTTCCGCCTGGTTCACCGCGGGGCCAAGCACGTCCGGAAAACAGGCGCGGATCACGTAACGTCTATGGCGGTCGATGTATCCTGCTTGGCGAACACGGCCTTCTGTTTTTTTCCGTTGACCGTGATCTCGTACTCGCCGAAGAAGGCCCTGGTCTTGAATACGCCGCTCTTGTCGGCTTTACCGGAGGCCCTGGTCCACCAGCGGTTGTACACCAGGTCGCGGTAGGCCTCGCCCTGGGGCGTGATCTTCCAATCCTTGTCCCACAACGCCGCCCACGGCCGCCAATGCGACCCGGCCCAGAAGCCCCACATCAGGACGGCTTCCACCGCCGGATGGGCGAAGTAAAGCGGGAAGATCAGCCGCAGCTGTTCGGCCTGGGCGGGGGCGTCGCCCACGTCAAAGAGACACTCGGTGATTTTTATGGGCAGATGGAAACGGCCGAAACGGTTGAGGGTCTGCTGTACATGCCTGGGCTCCGGTAACAGCTTGTCGTTCAGGCCGAAATGCGCCTGCAGCCCGATGCCCCCGATGGGAACACCGCTTTCGAGCAGCGTCTCGATCTGTACCTCGTAGGATTCCACGTTGAACCCGCCGTCGTAGATGTTGCCGTAGTCGTTCACGAACAGCACGGCGTCCGGGTTGCCGGCCTTGACGATCCAGGCCATCTCGTTGACGATCCCATACCCCAGACGGCGCCGGAAGAAATCACCGTTTACCATTTCATTGTTGAGGTCGAACTCACTGATCCTGCCCCGGAAATGCCGGGATACGTCCAGGCCGCGCCGGACCACGGCCGCGCGCAGTTGCTCGGTGTTGAGCGGTTTCAACCAGTCCATGCAGCATCGTTCTTTTTCCCAATAGACGCAGTGGCCGCGCATGGAAATCCCCAGATCCCGGCATTGTTCCCAAATGCGGTCGGCCACGGCATAATCGACCTGTCCCTCTTTTTTTTCACAGTCGTACCACTTGAGGGCGTTCTCATGAACGGCGTAATTGAAATTTTCAGACAAGATCTTCAGAAACATCCGGCGATCCCCGTCCGCAAAAGCGTCCCCGGCGTTTTCGGCCAGGCCGTTGGCCACGGCCGCGCCGAAGAGGAACTCGTGGCGTTTCTGTTCCACCTTCACCTCCGCGCCGGGTGCGGCTTTGACGGCCAATTCCCCCTGGCGCAGCGCGGCGATCCGTTTTTCCACGGCTAACGGATCCAACTCGGCCTGCAGTTCGTCCCGGCCCGGGCCGGCGGCGCTCATGGCGACCGACAAAAACGGAAAAAGCGACAAAGCCGTTTGCATGACAACAACTCCTTGCCTGCGGGGATACGCCGTCGGGGCTTTTACGCCCGCCGCGACCAATGCCAACCTACCACAACAGGCAAACGTTATCAATTACCGTTCACATCACCCCTGTATTGTCATATACTTTACTGAGTGCCCTCACCGGCCCGTCGAGCGCGGGCGGGGGACGCAATCGGGCGTTTTTTCCCCGGATTGGAAGGTTATCCAGTGCAGCGGTTCACTCTTGGCCGAATTCCACCCCGTGTGATGTTCCTGCTGCTTTACCTGTGCACCGCTGTCGCCATCCAGGCCGCGCCCGCGAACGGTAAAACCGTCTTCCGGTACGAGGTCAGCCTGAACGGCGTCTGGGAATCGGTGATCACCGACAACCCCGCCTACCCTCCCCCGGAAAAAAGCATGCACCCGCTCACTATCCCCTTCCTGGAGTACTCCAATGCACTGCAGGGCCCCCGGTATGTCTGGTACAGGAAAAAGGTGGACATCCCCGCCTCTTTCAGGGGAAAGCAGATCATCCTGTTCCTGGCCGGCGCACGGTTCAACGCCTCGGTCTGGTGCGACGGGCGGTTTATCGCCTCGCGCCTGGAGGGGTATACGCCCTGGGAGGCGGACCTGACCGGATACGCCCGGCCCGGACGGTCCTGTCTGATTGAAATCCGGTGCCAGGACTGGAGCGCCGTATTCAAGGCCGCGTACCGGCTGCCTCCGGGCGCCGACCCCAATGGCGAAACCCTGCGGGGCGTGCCCCGGGGCAAGCTATTGGCGCCCATCGGGGGGCATTTCTACTATTTTGGAATCTGGGACGACGTGAGCCTTCTGGCCCATCCGGAAGTCCATTACCGGGACGTGGCCGTGAACACGTCCGTGCGGAACGACAACCGTCTAACCGTGACCGGAGGTATTGCGAGCGGACGTCCCGGTCTCTGGGTGGAAGCCGCGGTGGCTGACGGCGGGAAACGCATACTCACCCTGCCCGGACGGAACGGGGGCCGGGACAATCGTTTTTCACTGACGGCTCCGTTTCCCGGTCCCCGCTACTGGTCGCCGGAGGATCCCCACCTGTACACGCTGTTCCTTACCCTGCGCGCCAAAAAAGGCGGGACAGTGTTGGACCGGTGGGAGACGCGCTTCGGCTTCCGTGAGTTGTGGGCGTCCGGTCCGGATCTCTACCTGAACGGAATAAAACGCCATCTGCTGGCTTCCAGCGGTTGGCCCCTGCCCCGCTACCAGAGCGACGACGAGATCCGCCGCGCGATCCGCAGTCTCAAGGAAGCCAACGCCGTAGCCTTTCGCCTGCACACCCAGCCGTGGCAACGCCACTGGCTGGACATGGCGGATGAGGAAGGACTCATGATCGTGGAGGAAGGAGCGCTCTGGTGCGACGGGGGAGGTGGCTACGCCTACGACGACGAGCGCTTCTGGACAAACGTGGACGCGCACCTGGCGGGCATGGTGCGGCGCGACCGTAACCACCCCAGTCTCATTATGTGGAGCATTGAAAACGAACTACTGCACTGCGGAGCCGAACGCCATTGCGGCTGCGCCGAGGAGCGCCTGGCCGCGGCCGGCCGGCGGGTCAAGGTACTGGACCCGGCCCACCTCATCACCTATGAGGCCGACCATGATCCGGGCGGTGCGGCCGACGTGATCGGCCTCCATTACCCGCGTGAACTTCCCGAAAACGTCGACTACCCCAACACCGCCGATTGGATCGGCACCACGGTCACCACCGGCACGGCCGGGGGAACGGCCGGCAGCTGGAACAAGGATTTCTCCTGGGACCGGAAAAAGCCGCTTTACATCGGCGAGTACCTCTGGGTCTTCCGCCAGGACTACTCGGCCGGCACGGTCTTCTACGGCGACGAAGCCTATCGGGACAAGGACGTCTACAAGGATCTGGCCAAGGCCCGCGCCTGGGAAATCCAGACGGTGGCCTACCGGCGGGCCGGTGTATCCGGCCTGTGCCCCTGGACCGTCGCGTCCAATGGCGGCTTGGCCGACCGGGAGAGTCCGCTCTTCCAGGCCCAACAAAGGGCCTATACGCCCGTGGCCATCTTCCAACGTGAGTTTGACACCCGGTTCTTCAGCGGGGAGAAGGTAGTGAGAACGTTCGATGTCTTTAATGACAGCATGCATGCCCTGCAGCTTGAGACGCGGTTCACCCTGCCGGGGTGGCGTCAAGGTCGCGTGGACCGATTCCTTCTGGAGCCGGCCGGGCACAAAGTGATCAAGGTCACCGTCCCCCTGCCGTCCCGCCCCGCGCCCGGGGGTCTGGCCTTTGAGGCCGCGCTTTACTCGGGCGGCAAAAAACTGCATTCCTCTACCGCCCGCTTTCAGGTGTATGATAAACGGCCCGCTCCCGTGCCGGCCGGCCGCCGCCTCTTGGTCTTCGACCCGGCCGGCGGTTGGCGGGCTCCCGAGGAAAAAGCCCGGGCCGTGGTACTCAAGAACATCTCCGAACTGGCGGATCACGATCCCCGTACCTCGCTGCTTGTGATCGGGCCTCACGCCATTACAAACGAGGAAACATCGACCGGGCAACCGGTGATCGGCTCCGGGAATTCCGGACCCCCGCTTGTCCGCCGCTTCCTGGAGAAGGGGGGCGGCATCCTGGTTCTGGAGCAGAAGAGTCTGGCCGGGATTCTGCCGGACCTGGCGCTGGTCTATCATGCTTCCACCATGACCTTTCCGGTGCCGACGCGGCATCCCCTGCTGGCAGGCCTGGAACCGGACGACTTCAAATTCTGGCGCGGCGACCATTACGTAACCCAACGGGAAATCCGCCGACCCGACCGCTCGGGCGCGACCGCGATACTGGTCTCCGGCGGCCTTGATTGCCTGGACCAGACCCCCCTGGTGGCGATGACCGTGGGCCGCGGCCGGATCGTCTTGTGCCAGGCCCTGGCCGGCGCCAAGTATAACGTGGAACCGACGGCCCGCCGCCTGGTGGCCAATGCCCT
>CAYQRT010000175.1:4784-6644 GCA_964419695.1 uncultured Spirochaetaceae bacterium
TTGGCAACGGCGTCCATCACGGCCTCCTCGGGCCCTCTCACCCTGACGGATAAGTTCCGTGACGCCTTGCCCTACGTGCTGCGCGAGGACCTCACCTTCCTCAAACCATTCACCTCCGACAACTGGTACCGGGTGGTGGAATACGATGCCGCAGTTACAGACAGGGCCCTGGACCTTTCACCGCCGGCCGCGCCCGTAGACCGCCATGAAATCGAGACGTGGGAGCTGAGCGGCGCCATCGTCAGCCCTACCGCCGACAAGCGGGCCGTGATGTTCGCCACCAACGGCGCGGCCGCCGGCTTCATTACCATTCCGCGTACGGGGCTCTACCGCCTCAGGCTCGCGGCCTGGGGCAGCCCGGCCGAAGGGACCTGGCCGGCGGTCCAAGTACGTGTGGACGGGAAACCCGTGGCCCTGGTGCACGTCACGGCAAGAAAACCGGAGGAAGTTCCCTTTCTGGCCGGATTACCCCGGGGAAAACACCGCATCGAACTATTATTCATCAATGACCTTTTCCGTAACGGTGAAGATCGTAATCTCTTTATTGACGCCCTGCTGGTGGACCGGGAACCCGTTTCGCACCAGGGGCTCAACCTTCTCTCTTTGCCGCCCGCCCTTACGTCCTTCACTCCCCGTCCCGGGCAACGCGTCCTTATCGACTGCGTGCGCTGGGACACGAACAGCGACAACCGGGCCCGCGGCCTGCGCTACGCCTCAGCCCTGTTCGCCGGATTAGGGGCGTCATTTCTTCCGCCCGGCTCGGGCGCGGAATGGCTGAATCCGCCCCGGTTCGTGGTCAACGGCGCCATGAGTGTGTTCAGCCGCACGGAGACCAGCCTCAATCTGGGATCGGCCGGCACGGTGACCGCCCCGTTCACCTGCGCCGCCGCGGGCCGTTACACGGTCCTGCTGCGCGGCTGGTCCACACCCCTCAAGGGTGTTTACGCCAAGGCCCTGGTGCGGATCGACGGCCGGCGTGTAAGCGAGGTTGAGTTGGCGTCGGTCACCAATCGCGAATTCACCGCGGGAACAGCCTTGCTCTCGGCGGGGCAACACGAGTTATCCGTGGAGTTCACCAACGACCAATGGGCCGGTCCCGGCGGTGAGGACCGGAATCTTTACCTCACGGGCGCGGGATTCCGAAGGGAGCAGTGAACAGGCTGCTCCCGGTTGCCGGAGCACGGACGCCCATGCTACCATGGTACATTCTTCCCTTTTTACAAAGGAACCATTCATGGAGTTGTACGAAGCGATCAAACAACGATACTCCTGCCGCGCCTATCTGCCGCGGCCCGTGGAAAGGGAAAAACTCGACCGGGTGCTGGAGGCGGCCCGCCTGGCCCCGTCGGCCCGCAATATGCAGGACTGGCGATTCGTGGTGGTGCAGGACGCCGAAACGCGGCGGGAGCTGGCCATGGCCGCCAACAAACAGATGTTCATCACCACCGCCCCGGTTATTATCGTCGGGTGCAGCGTGACCGACCAGACCATGCGCTGCGGCCAGCCGATCGCGGCCATCGACCTGGCCATCGCCCTGGAGCATGTCGCCCTGGCGGCCGCCGCGGAAGGATTGGCCACCTGCTGGATCGGTTCCTTTTACCCGGACCAGGTACGCGCCGTGCTCAACATCCCGCTCCAAACGGCCGTGGTCGAACTCATGCCTGTCGGCTACCCGGCGGACGCCCCTACGCGCAAACCTCGCGAACCCCTGAAGGCCATCCGGTGTTTCGAACGCTGGGAATGGTGAAACACTGTGGCTGACCGTCACACAGACACCGTCGAGGTCCGGGACATGCTCAAAGCCATGAAGATCCTCATCGACCCGGACGCGGTCTGGTTCGTACTGGATCAAGGCGAACC
>CAYQRT010000176.1:0-6628 GCA_964419695.1 uncultured Spirochaetaceae bacterium
TGCCGTGGGAGGTGTGGCCGTACCCGATGTGCAGGCTGGCTTTGGCGGCGTTGATCGCGTCCGGGGTCATTGCCCCATTGCGAATCCAGTTGATTACGTCATGGTCGGCCACGCGGACGTCGCCGGGTACGGGTGTGGGAACCGCCCCTGTGTCCGTGCCGCCGGCGGCCGCTTCCGGGTCGGAATTACCGGCGCCGTTCACGGCCAGCACCCGGTAATAATAGGTGGTTGACGCCGACAAGCCGTCACGGTCGCTCCAGGCCTCGGTATTAGCCGGCACATTGATTTCCGTGATCCCGGCGAACGTATCGCTGGTCGAACGCTGGATGATGAAGCCCGTCTCATCGGCCGAATTGTCCGTCCAGCGGACTATGATACGGCAGTAGGAAGCCGCTTCAGCCGTCACTCCGGTGGGCGCGGCCGGCAGTGCGACGGGCACTCGTACAGGCGGGGTGCAGGAGATTAGGATAGCCAGAGCCGAGGCGATGATCGGGCACAGGCGTCCTCCATGGGGTATTTTTTTCATAATTCCTCCATTTTAAATAAGATTTTTCCATAGTGAAGGGAAAAGGTACTTTTATCACTATGTCATTAGGCACATTTTACTATCATAGAAAAAAAAGGTAAACACCATCTCTTGTCCGGTTTCTTTTTTTATGATATACTATTTATCTACCATAACAGCAACTGGCGCAGGTCAAGATGGGCCACCATCGGGGAGCTTATTGTTTTTCTGTCGCGCGCCTGGGCAGGATGGGGCGCAGGCGGGTACGTGACCCGTCTGTTCCCAAGAGAAAGGAGTTCCCCATGTCAACCACCCCAGCAGTCAAAGCCTACCTGTCCGCTACCAAACCGGAGAATGTTGACACCGGTTTTCTGGCGTATCTTTCCTCCCTGGATCTGGTCAAGGCGGTGTCCCCGGAAACGGCCGCGGCCGTGGTGGGAGAGCTCCAATCCCAACGGTCCAACCTGAAGCTCATCGCCAGTGAGAATTACTGTTCCCTGGCCGTGCAAGCCGCCATGGGCAACCTCCTTACCGACAAATACGCGGAAGGCTTCCCGGCGCACCGCTTCTACGCGGGCTGTGACAATGTGGACCGGGTGGAAGCTTACGCCGCGCAGAAGGCGTGCGAGTTGTTCGGAGCGGATTACGCCTACGTTCAGCCGCACTCCGGCGCGGACGCCAACCTCATCGCTTACTGGGCCGTGCTTTCCACTCGCATTGAAATGCCGGCTTTGGAGAAGCTGGGTGACACCAATCCCTCGCACCTGACGCACGCGCAATGGGAGGAACTCAGGCAGGCCATGGGCAACCAGCGCCTCCTGGGCCTGGATTATTATTCCGGCGGGCACCTGACGCACGGCTACCGGCTCAATGTCTCCGCCCGCATGTTCGACGCCTACACCTACGGCGTCGACCCTGAAACCAAACTCCTCGATTATGACGCCATCGAAAAGATGGCCAAAGAAATTAAACCCCTTATTCTCTTGACCGGCTACTCGGCTTATCCGCGGCTCATCGATTTCAAGCGCATGCGCGCCATCGCGGACGCGGTGGGCGCGGTCTTCATGGTGGACATGGCCCACTTCGCCGGCCTGGTGGCGGGCGGGGTGTTCGCCGGGGATTACAACCCCGTGAAACACGCGCACATTGTCACCTCCACCACGCACAAGACCCTGCGCGGGCCGCGGGGCGGCCTGGTCCTCTGCACCAGGGAGTTCCAGGAAGCGGTGGAGAAGGGGTGCCCGCTGGTCATAGGCGGTCCCCTGCCGCACATGATGGCCGCCAAGGCCGTGGCCCTGACCGAAGCGGCCCGCCCGGAATTTAAAACGTACGCGCAGGCCATTGTGGAGAACGCCCGCCACCTGGCGGCCGCCCTGGTCAAACAAGGCGCCGTACTTTCCACGGGCGGTACGGACAACCATCTCATGCTCATCGACGTGCGCGGGTACGGGTTGACCGGCCGGCAGGCGGAGAGCGCCCTGCGCGAGTGCGGCGTAACCCTGAACCGCAATTCGCTGCCCGAGGACCCCAACGGGCCCTGGTACACGAGCGGCCTGCGCGTGGGCACGCCCGCCGCGACCACGCTGGGTATGGGAAAACCGGAAATGGAAGAAATCGCCGGCGTCATCACCTCGGTGCTGGCCGGGACCACGGCCGCGCCCGGCAAGAAGGCGGAGGAGAAAAGCAAGGCCAAGTACGGGATCGATCCCGCGGTCAAAACCGGCGCGCTGGAACGGGTGGGGAAACTGCTGTCACGCTTTCCCGTATACCCCGAACTGGATCTGGAATTCCTGATAAAGCACTTTGGAGAATGAAGCGCCTCCGTTCGAAGACGGTTGAACCTGCCTACGGCTATAGCCTGCTTTGGCTCATCGCACCGTTCGCGCTGAATTGATGAGCTTGTTTGCTGAACCACACAATCACCCCCTCAGGGGGGTGATTTTTTTTATTGAACAATATGCTATGTAATCCCAATCAAGGCCATTGAGTGCCTGGACGATCACAGTCTGGCCGGAGAGAGCGACGGATACCTCCGGGTCACCGGGGATAATTCCTGTGGGCAGCTCGGTTTTAATCCGACAACGGTCATATCCGTGAGCGAGTGGCAGATAACGGACCGCTCTGGTGTTGGTATAATCGTCTGCGGCGGTTCCCACGCCATGTCATATCATGGGGAACACTCCGGGGATCCGGGTCCAACTTTAGTGGAGAAATCGGGATTGGTGTAACTTTTCTTACATAGACGTTCGCCCCGATCCCGTGAATCCGTCCCGGCTGCCGGCGTTGCCGGAAGGTGAGGTGGGCTGAAGCGGCCTATGCCTTCCGCCATCAAGCTGCAATACGGGCAGCCGTAGCATCTGGTCATTGCAATACGGGAAGAAGGTAACGGAGCGATGTACATATTACGGAAAAAAGGAGCGGTACTACTATGAAGAGGCCAGTTCACTCGTCCATCATGAGCGCAACAGGAAAATTAGCCGGCGGCCTTATGCCGGCCTTGATCATCGTTTTTGCGTTCATATTTTGTCCCCCGGCGGCCGCCGCGCCGCATTTATCCAAAGATGAACCGATCCCCGCCGTGGCCACGGGCCCGGACCTGGTCGCCTGCGCCGAATCCGCGGCGCCTTTCAGCGCGTCTGCGACCACGGCCCAGGGCATTGCCCTGATCTATCAGTGGGATTATGACGGCGACGGCCGGGTCGATTGGACGTCGGATCGTGCGGCTCGTACGACTTACACCTACGGCCGAGCCGGTTTCTTCAAGGCCGCTCTCCTGATTTCGGACGCTACCGGACGGCGGCTGGCCTCCCGTACGGTGCGCGTGGTGGTGCGGCCGGGCGCGGGCCAAGCCCTCACCGTTCCTTCGCGGAACGAGTATAAGGCGGACCGCGCTGATCGTCTGCGCGCGCTCAATCTGACCGAGGATGAAGCAATGTTCCTGGGAGTTTCGCTGCGGGAGAAGGAAACTCCTCTTCCGGATCTCAATTTGTTGGCGCCCTCCACTCGGGATGCGGCACCGGCGGCGGACGGCCTGGTCCGGCGCCATATCCTCATGTTTAACGGCGGACAGGAGACCCGTTTCTGGGACGACGTCACCATCGCCTACCACATGTTTCATGACGTGTTCGGCGTGCCGGAGGAGGACATTCATCTTTTGAGCGACGACGGCACCAATCCTTCGGGCGAGAATCCGGGAAACATGATCGACGGGCCGGCCACGGCCGCTGCCTTCCAGGCGGTGACGGAGGCTCTGGCCCCGGTGGTGGACGGCGACGACCTGTTGTTCTTCTGGTCGACCGGCCACGGCTACGGGTATATAGGCCCGGTTCAGCGCTATGATGCGTATGAAGGCCTCAAATATTACTTGTCCGGTTCGGCTTCCGTGGATCCGGGCGATGAACAAGATTATCCCGAAGCTTCCTTTAAACTACGCGGCCTGTTGGGAGGCACCATTCCTAACGGACCGGTCGGACTCAACCAGTGGGCCGTACGCGACTATCCCACCACCAATACGTTTTTCCGGATCTGTTACGTCAGCCATTTCACCGACCTTTACTTCAGCATCCCCAACCAGACCGTTTCCGACAATGACATCCGGATCGAGAAGCTGGTCGATTACCTGGCGGGCGACCTGAACCGGGATGGCGTCATCTCCGACGGTGAAGTGATGGATTTCGACAACGACGGCGTGCCGCCTTATGACCCGGATACCGGCGCCTACGACCCGGACGATTGGGGCCCGCTCGACACCTATGAAGACGATCTCTGGCACATAGAGTCTCTAGTGCCCGAAGGTTTCCAATGGACGTATACCATGCTGGATGTGGGCCTGGACGACCACCTTGACATTGACCTTGACTACGACCCGGATAATCCTGAAGCCAACGGCACGGACACCGATAATGACGGCATTATCGATTTTCTGGACGCCAACGACGACAAGGATCTGGACGACTGGATCAGCATTGACGAACTCCTCATGGGAAACGACGGTAACCTCAAGGACGACGATATCGCCGCCTGGCTGGGCGCCCTGCATCCCGGAGTCATGGTGACCGTTATGGAGCCCTGTTACAGCGGCGGGTTCGCCTGGGACCTGCGGGGGGAAAATCGGATCTTCGCCGCGGCCACGGAAGAGGAAACCTCCTCCTACAACAACTGTTTCATACGCAATGTCACGGCCGCCCTGCAGCAGTCGGCCGTGGACGGCTCCAATGGCGACCCGGCCACCGCGGACGCGAACCACGACGGCCGGGTGAGCATGATGGAAATGTTCAATTTTGCCGCCGCCAACGACATATTGCGGTCGATCGAATATTGTCAATACGACGACAACGGTGACGGGGTTTCCCACCCGGATCCCATCCCCGCCGGCGGGGACGGGGCATTGGGCGCGGTGACGTTTCTGGACGGCACTGTGGATTTTCCGGATCTGGAGGTGAGCGGGCACGCCTTGCCCGCCTCGGTCACGGCCGGCGCGACTTTCGCCGTACAGACCGGTGTTCGCAACAACGGCAACGCCGAGGCCGGAGCCAGCACGCTCACCCTTTTCATTGCCACGAACCCGGATCTGGGAGGAGCGATAACGGAAGTCGCCTCCTGGACCATCGCCGGCTTGACGGCCGGCGCGGAGCAGACCGTCAATACCACGATCGCCTTTCCCGCCGCCGTGCCTTCCGGAACATACTATTGGGGCCTCATGGCTGACGCGGCGGGCGTGGTCACCGAAAGCGATGAAAGCAACAACCTGACGGCGGCTGGTACGGTCACGGTCACGGCTGCGCCCCAGGCCGCCCTGCGCCTGCAGTACATGAGTTACCGGAGGGAGGCGAACAGCGACACGGTGTCTGTGGTTTTCCGGATTTACAACGACGGGACGAGTGATATTCCTCTCGCTGCCGTCAATACCACCTACTGGTACTCAAGCGAATGGCCGGACCCGGAAGCGGTGGACATCGACGATGCGCGTCTCCTGCCCGCCGGCCGGGACATCCGGCGCTCTACGACCAAGTCCCTGACTCGTCTGGCCCCCCTGGCCGGACAGAACCGATTGCTCACCATCGGGTTCGCCGGCGGCGCGGATGTCCTGCGGCCCGGCGACCGGGTGGAAGTGCAGCTGCGGGTCCATTACCGGAACTGGAAGCGCTACTACCAACCGAACGATTACTCGTTCGGAACGCATACCGGGTACCTGGACTGGCGGAAGATGGTGGTGAACTGTGACGGCGCACCGGTATGGGGGGAGGGGCCGCGGTAGAACCGTATCGACGGCCAGGAGACCGTTGCCGTAGTGGCGGCACTGGTATTCATTCGATATCGCGTAGAAAGTCATTTTCAAAATGCCCATGGTGAACGTCCGGCCGGAAAAAAATACCACCTCCCCTCCGGGGGGGGGGATTTTGCTTACCTGTAAATGTGCTATACAAAACCATCAAGGAGGTAGATATTCATGCAGAAAAAAATCTTTTCTTATCTGATGACACTTATCGCTGTAGGCGTCATCGCGATCTTGACGGGTTGTTCGGTTGCTGAACTGACGGGACAAAAAGAAACCAAGGGAGTTCTAGTCGAACAGAGCAGTCGTGCTTTATCCGGGAAAACTATAATTTCTGTCGCTGCCAATCTGTATCAGGGTTTGGCATTGACAAATGACGGAAAGGTATACGCGACAGGATACAATTACACCGGACAGCTGGGCCTAGGAAATGTTGGGGATAAATACGAATGGACCGATACGGGCCTTTCCGGAATCATCGCTATCGCCTGCGGTGGTGAGCATAGTCTCGCGTTGAAAAATGACGGGACGATTTATGCGACGGGAAATAATGATTATGGGCAATTGGGTGGAGGTTACAATCAAAATCACGATTATGTGTTTAATTGGATTGCTACCGGGATCACCGGAAAGGCCATCGCCTGCGGTTATTATCACAGCCTTTGTATCACCACCGACGGGACCATTTGGGGAGCTGGTCGGAACGATTATGGTCAATGCGGCGGAGTCGCCGGACAGGATTTGCATGGCTGGACGGTTGTCGGTTCTTCCGGAAAAGCCATTGCTTGCGGTAATGATTTCAGTCTTTGCATTACCACCGACGGGACCATTTGGGGAGCTGGAAATAA
>CAYQRT010000177.1:0-6623 GCA_964419695.1 uncultured Spirochaetaceae bacterium
ATTCGCCCAGGGCTATATAGACGTCCGCGCAGGTCAGGTACGTGGGACGGTAGTCCCTGCCGTAGACCAGGGCGGTCTTGATATCATCACGCGCCCTGGCCGGGTCGCCCACGCTGATGAAGGGGGGCGCCATGCCGTACACCGAGGCCCGGATGGCCCAGGGCAGGCCCTTGAAAAAGGCGGGGTCCAGGCGGATGACGATGTTCATCTCATTGAGGATGTCGTCCGCGGAGAACAGGCTGAAGAGGACGCCGTTGTATTCGGCCCACTTGGCCAGGCCCACGCCCAGCCAGTAGTGGCCGGCGATGCCCCGCGAGTTGACGTGCACGGCTTTCTCGGCGTACTCCTTGCAGAGCGTGGCGTATTTCTTTTTTTCATCATGTTGAACGCTGTAGAACTCTCCCTGAAAATAGTTGAGGGCCGCGTATTTCCAGAGCAGGCCGTAGTCGTCAGGGGTCCGCTGCAGGGCCTGTTTCGCCTCCTCCATCAGCTCGCGCAGCCCGGCCTGGGTGACGCGCTTGGCCGCGATCCCCGAATAGAGAAGCGTCTCAATATCGTCCTCCGCGCCGGCGCCCTGTGCGGCGCAGACGGCAATGATCAACCAGAACAGCATCACGCGTTTCATGATTCCCCTCATCGCTTGTCTCCGCCGGGCGTGTACGGGGTACGGACCGCCGGCGGAGCAGGTTCGCCATCACCTTGAATCATACGCATTTTACGGCCTGGCGCAAGGTGTTTGTCATGCCTTGGGAGGCGCCGCGGCCGCCGGCTGCGTTTTTTCAGGAACCGGCTTGTCGGGGAACCGGATGGTGATCCGGCTGTGGGGCGCGGTTTCCAGCTTCATCTCACCGTCCAGCTGTGAGGTGAGCGTTTCCACCAGATTGAGGCCGAACGTCTCGAAGCGGGACACGGGGAATCCATCGGGGAAACCGCGGCCGGTGTCGGTTATCTCCAGCATTCGACCCGGCCGGCCGTCGGGGCCGAAAACGGTCCGGAAAGCGATGGTGACGGTAATGGAGTCGGTTTCGGTGTACCCGTGCGTGATGGCGTTGGTGGCCAGTTCATTAATGATGAGCGAAAGGGGCAGCGCGATATCGACGGTCAGCTTGACCGGATCGATCGAATAGACCACGTGGCATTGTTCCTCGTTCAGGTGGAAGACGCTCAAAGCCTGCTTGACCGTGGAGGGGATGAATGATTCCGCGTCCACCCGGGCCACGTCCTTGGACAAATAGATACGGTTATGGACATTGGCAATGGCGCGGATACGGCTGGCGGTGGAATCGAGAAGCGATTTCATGCTTGGATCCTCGGCCTCCCGTGATTTCAGGCGGAAGAGGCTGATGATGATCTGCATGTTGTTCTTGACCCGGTGGTGCACTTCCTTGAGCAGGAGTTCCTTCTCGGTCACCGACGAACGAAGTTCGTCCAGGGCCCGGTGCAGATCGGTGATGTCCTCCACGCAGCACAGGGCTCCTTCGGCGTCTCCGTCCGGCGACCGGATGAAGTTGACGAAATAGCGGACCATGATCGTTTTGCCCGCGGTGGTGACGTTGGTGCGCTCGAAGGTGATGACGCCGGCCTTGGGGCCCGCCACCAGCGTGTCCCAGAAGAGCTTCTCCGGGCCCGCGCGTTGTTCACGGTAAACCTGCGTGTAGAAGTATGTGCCCGGGAGGGAGGCGTTGTCACAGCCGTACATGCGTCCGTAGGCCTGGTTGACCGCCAGGTACGCCCCGTCCATATCGAGCAGCATGATGCCGAGCGGCGCGGTTTCAAAGAGCCGCTGGTAGTCGCGCTGCATCCGTTCGGCCTTGGCCAGATTTGTGCGGCCCCACTCGTCGGCGCGCGCCTTCTCCTGCCGGAGCACGTGGATGCGGAAGGCCAGCCCGAAGGCGAGAAGCAGGGCCTCGGCCGACGCGCCGATCTGGGTGGCGTATTCGGTCACAAACGATGCGTCCAGCACGCCGGTCATGCGGAGAGAGAATACGACGACACTGGCCACGAGCACCAGCCAGGCGGAGATGAAGAACCGCACCGGGGTGTATTTGCGGCGGATGCAGTCCACCACCAGGATGACGGTGAACACCACCGTCACCACAAAGGAGATGAACAGTGAGAGGGTACGGATGAGGTAGGGGACGAAGAAAATGGAGAGGATGTGGGCGGCGCAGACGGCGGCCAGCCACAGCAGGGCGCGGTCGATGCGGGACCCGGTTGCGGACGACATGAGGTATTTACGCATGAACAGGATATGGAAGGTGAGGGCCAGGGAAAGGGCGACCGTCTCGAGCTTGTCCACCGAAAACCAGGCACGGGGGGGGATGAGATTCAGGATAATCCCGGTGAAGATCAAGGTGGCCACAAACATAGCAAAAATAAAAACTGAGTAATAAATATAGCTGGCATCGCGCAGGAAGATAAACAGCAGGAGATTATAAAGAATAAGTACAACGATCAAGCCGATAAAGAACCCGTTGACCAATCCCTCGTTGTTATTGCTGAGCAGGGTCCAGATATCCTGGATTTCCAGTCTGACGAGCATGGTGTCGTCGTGTTCATACCGGATGTAGATCGGTTTGTCGAAAACGTCGCGGGGCAGTTCAATGTAGTAAATTCCGAACCGCCGCAGCACCTGCGGCGCGGGTTTTTTTCTCCCCAGCCTGAGTTCCCGGTAGGTGCCGTTTGTCCGCGGAAAATACACGCGCACGTCGTCCAGGACGTCGGTCTTCAACAGCCAGGTGCGGTTGGCGGCCGTGTTGTGACAGACGAACCGCACCCACAAAGCCACCGGACGGTAGCCGATGTTGACCGTCTTCCCCCGCCAGGTGGTGAAGCCGCGGGGGAAGCCACCGGACGAGATTTCGGGGAACGTGAGTTGTTTACCCTCGTCGATCAGGTATTCGGCTTTGCCTTCCGCCTCATAGAACAGCACGTCGTCCTTGAGCACGATGGCCTCCTGGGCCCCGCTTCCGGAAGGGATGAAGGCCAGGAGACAGAAAACGAGCATGTAGAACCGACATACAACCGGGAGGGGAGGGCGGAGAAATGAAAATTCCATCACAAAGCACCTTTACGGCGGTGATCCAGCGGGCAGCTGGCTTTATTGTAGTGGTAAACGGGGGGCAATGCAAGTAAACATGAGGTGGCCGCCCATGATGGGCGTCCTGTCGGCGCGCCCCGGGCACACGGCAATTTTACCGGGGGGTTCCCTTTACATTTCCACAATTGGTTGCTAAAATATCGGGGCGTTCATGCGATACTAAGGAGAACCGATTGGAAAAAATTGCCGCACTTGTATTGACATACAACAGGAAAAATTTGGTACCCAAGACGATTGAGGCCCTGGTCCGGCAAACGTTTCCCCTGCAAAAGATTTTCGTGGTGGACAACGCCAGTACCGACGGCACCGATCTTGTCCTGGACCGTCTGGTCCGTGAATACGCCGATGACCGGATAGAAATCGTCACCCTCAAGGAGAATTCCGGCTCGTCAGGCGGTTTTGCCCAGGGAATGGATCATATTCTCAAGCATTCCCCGGCTGATTGGCTCTGGATTATGGACGATGACGCCATACCCGAAGCGCGCGCCGCGGAGAAATTCCGCCATTTTTACCGATCCCTGCCCCCCAGGAAGCGGGCCAAGGCCGGCGTGCTCCTCAATCAGCGCCAGATCGATTTCGAGAAATTCAAATCCACAACCGTGCCCGTGCAGGCGGTCTACGGGCGGCCGCAGGTCAGCGCCACTTTTGAAGGCTACCTGATTAAGCGGGACGCCGTCGAGGCCGCCGGGTTGCCCCGGAGCGAGTTTTTCATTTATTCCGACGATATTGAATATACGTGGCGCGTCCTGAGACGCGGCTTCCGGGTCTACCGGGTCTACGGATCGTACATCTACCACCGGGACTGGGCCAAGACCGAGAAGGTCAACCGCGGGCTGGTGGCCAAGCCCAATATCCCGCCCTGGAAACTCTACTACCGGTTCCGCAATCCCTTTCTGGTGGTGGAGAAATACCCCGTCTTCCGGTTGGCGCTGCGGATAATCCTGTCCATCGACCTGCTGCTCTGGTCCTTCATTAACCGGGAAAACGCCTATTTCGCCAAACGCGGTTTGTCCGACGGCATAAATCTTGTCTCGGGAAAGATCGTATCACCGGAAACGCTTCCCTTTCTGGAAGATTGAACCACCCCCCCGTTACCGTCTCTACCGCGCCGCCGGCACCGACCGTGAAAGGAACCTGAAATGAAGATTGTTTCGATCAGCAGCGCTGCAATCCCTGAGGTGAAACTGGTGCGGTTCGCCCGCTTTCCGGACAACCGGGGCTACTTCACCGAGCCCTTCCGCGCCTCGGACCTGGCCGCGCGTCCGGAACTCGCCGGACTGGCGGGTCGGGCCATCGTGCAGGTCAATGAAAGCTTTTCCCGCAAGGGCGTGGTCCGGGGCCTGCATTTCCAATGGAATCCGTTTATGGGCAAACTGGTGCGCACCCTTTCCGGACGCATGCTTGACATTGTTCTTGACATCCGCCGGGGATCGCCCACCCTGGGACGGGCGCTTTTGTTCGAGATTACGGCCGCCCCGGACGACCCTGAAACCGACTGGATCTGGGTACCGCCGGGCTTCGCCCACGGCAATGCCTTTTTTACCGACACGCAGATTGAATATCTCTGCACCGGTGAATATTCCCCGGGTCATGAAGCGGGCATCAGCCCCTGCGCGCCCGATATCGATTGGTCCGCCGCCGATCCGCGGCTGCGCGGCGAGTGGGAGGGTCTGCGCACGGCTGACCCGGTGATTTCCGCCAAGGACACCGCGGGCCTGACGCTTTCCGCCTGGCTGGACGATCCACGATCACGGCAGTTTGTGTACGGGAGGTGCTGATGGCGTCTCAAGCCCATACGCAGGGGAAAAGCACCGCGGGCCGGGTGCTCTTTACGGGGGGCAGCGGCCTGTTGGGCGCGGCGTTCCGTCGGATACGTCCGGATTTCGACTATCCCGACGAGCACGTGTTCGACGTCACCGACTACGCGGCTATGGAGGCCTATCTGAGCCGAGGGAAGTATCAGGCGATCTTTCACGCCGCGGCCTTTACGTCGCCGCCCAGGATCGACGCCGACCCCCGGGAGGCGCTGCGCGTCAACATCATCGGCACGGCCCATGTCACGGCGTTGGCCATGGCGCATGACTTGAAACTCTACTACGTGTCCACCGATTACGTCTTCCGCGGCGACCGGGGCAACTACGCGGAGGAGGACGAGGTGCTGCCGGTCAACAAGTACGCCTGGTCCAAACTGGGCGGCGAATGCGCCGTGCGCCTCTACGACCGGTCCCTCATCATGCGCACCACCTTCGGGCCCGTACCGTTTCCCTATGAGAAGGCTTTCAGCGACCAGTGGACCAGCCGGGAAAGCGTGGACGTGATCGCCTCCCTGATGGCGCGCCTGGTCGACCGGGACGCGTCCGGCGTCGTGCACGTGGGCGGCGAGCGGAAGACGGTGCTGGAGTACGCCCGCGCCCTGGATCCCGCCCGCGTCATCCAGCCGCTGTCCGTCAAGGACGTGTCGTTCCGGGTGCCCGTGGACACCTCCCTGGATTGCACCCGCCTGAAAAACCTGCTACAACAGAACGATCGGAAGGAGCAGTAAGCATGAAAATTCTCGTGGCCGGCGGGGCCGGATATATCGGTTCGGTGCTGGTGCCCATCCTCCTGGAACACGGGTATGACGTGGACGTCATCGACCTGCTCTGGTTCGGCAACAACCTCCCCAAGGAGGTCAATGTCATTCAGAAGGAATTGTTCCGCTGCACCAAGGAAGACCTGGAGCCCTACGAGCAGGTGGTCTTCCTGGCCGGGCTTTCCAATGACCCCATGGCCGAATACAACCCGGCCAAAAACTTCATTGATAACGGCGCCCTGCCCGCGCATATCGCCTACCTGGCCAAGGGGGCCGGGGTGCGGCGCTTCATTTTCGCCAGTTCCTGTTCGGTCTACGGATACACGGTGGACAAGCTCTATGACGAGGAGGCCCCGGCCGTCAGCTCCTATCCTTACGGCATCTCCAAGCTGCAGGGCGAGCTGGGGGTGCTGCAGCTGGCCTCGTCAGATTTTTCGGTGGTCTCCCTGCGCCAGGGAACCATTTCCGGATACAGTCCGCGCATGCGGTTCGATCTGATCGTGAACACCATGTTCAAGACGGCCATCACGCAGAAGAAGGTGATCGTCAACAACCCCTCCATCTGGCGGCCCATTTTCGACATACGCGACGCGGCCAACGCCTTTCTCCGCGCCATCCAGGCGTCGTACTCCATCAGCGGCGTGTTCAACGTCACGTCGGAGAACTACACGGTGGGCCAGGTGGCGGATCTGGTCAAGGCCGAGGTGCAAAAGAAGACCGGTGACAAGATCGGCATCGAAATGCGCAACATCCAGGATTTCAGGAACTACAAGGTGGCCATCCATAAAGCCAAGACCTACCTGGGTTACACGCCCATCTATTCGATCAACGATATCATCGACGATCTCTGCGACCACCTGAACGTGTACGGCGATTACGAGCAGGAGAAATATTACAATATCCGCGTGTTTAAGAAAATCGACACGGGCGCGTTCGAAGGCATGCCGAACA
>CAYQRT010000178.1:0-6620 GCA_964419695.1 uncultured Spirochaetaceae bacterium
CGCGGCAAAGGGTATCGTCAATGATTATCGAATGGGATGCACTACCGGGAAACGACAGTCAAGCGATTACCAGCCATCACTCCCGGTTGATAGCGAGGTGGAGACTCCGGTAACTGACATGACAAGAATAGTCGATAAACCAGGCATACGTACCCGCCGCCGAAGACCAGTCAGGCGCAGCCTGGAAATCAAGATAAACGCTCATCCCGCAGCGTACGGGTCCGAAGGTCTCGACGCCCGAGTCGAGCTCTTTGATCACGGCGGCCGGAGCCGCTCAGCGAATAGGTATGTTTACTTTTTTTCCAGGATCGTATAGCTCAACATCACCTCGGCCAGCTGGGCTTCGCGATGCTGCACGGAAAGTCCGCGGGTAATGAGGGCCTTGGAGCCGGGGCCCAGATTATCAAGAGAAGGCTCCATGGTTGTGAATTGTTCTGTGGAGGCGATGATCTTGATAAACTCCGCCCCGTAAGGTTTCGCCAGCTTGAAAACGAATCCGGACGCCGCATCCGGAACCGAATACACCGTGTTCGGTAAAATCCGGTTGTCCGCCTGGAAACGATTGGGAAAAATGAGGGCCATATTGCCGTCCACGCCGATATGATACATCTTGATATAGCAGGCGGCGTTGGATAGAAAATGTACGGTCAGGTTCTCGCCGTCCACATAGACGCCGCCGTCCCCACGCTGCGTCCAAGCCTTGATGGCAAAGGAGACGGCACCACCCGTCTCGACACGGGCCAGTTCACCCAACACGCGAACGGCGTTGGTGTAATTATCCGGTCGCAAGGCGACATGAGCCGGAATGAGCGCTTTGGGAATGACCGCCTTGGCGGAACCGCTGACCGTACCCGTTTCCACCGCGGTCAGGTCCAAAAAGACTTCCACGCTTTCGCCCGCGTCGAAAAAACGTCCGGACAGGATGGCCTGGATGCTTTTCAGGCGGCCGATGCGCACGGCGTCTTTCTGGCTGGAGAGATCGGAGAGGGACAGCTGCTGCGCTTCCAGAATCCTTTCCACCTGGTCCCGGGCAAAGAGTTCGTATTGCGGGCACTGCCGCAGGGCCAGCGTCAAACTGCCCTCCAGATATCGGGAAAAGGCGCTGGCCAAACCCTGTTCCGCATACGTGAACGTGTTGAAACACACCACCAGGCGCCGGACGTTATCCTTGCCGTGAAGGGTGTCCAGCGACTCCTCCAGGAATGATTCCACGGTTTCAGCGCACAGGCACACCGCTCCCGTCAGGATAAAGAGCCCGATGGCGGCCCAGATTCGTTTCATGTTCCTCTCTTTTCACCGACGCTGACCCGGATTATGAGCGGCTTCAGCCGCAAAAAAGCACCGCGGATAGATCGGTTTTCTCTATATTATAACCCGGAAAAAGGTATTTTACACCATTTTTCCAGATCACTGTTTGGCTTGAAAACAGGGCAAGCCGATGCTATGCTTCCAGTACACGTGAAAACCACAAGAATGATAAAACCGATCTCAATAATATTGGCTTTCTGCGCCAGTCTGGTTTTTTCCGCCCCGCTCGCCGCGCAAACGGACACGGCCAAGGCGGAAGTAGTGCTTTCCCGGGCCGAAACCGCCTTCAATGGCGGGGATTTCAAGGCGGCAATAGGCTATTTACTCAAGGCCCGGGACGCCTACCTGAAGGCCGCGCCTGACGATCATGACAGGCAGGCCACGATCGCCTTTTATTTAGGTTTTTCGTATTTTCGCGTAAGGAATTACGACGAATCGATCCGGCAATACGAACGAGCCCTGACGATTTTCCAATCCACAAAGGACTATGCCAGTATAGCCGAAACATGCAAAAACCTGGCCGACGTCTATCTGGCGCGGTCGCGGTACGACCTGGTCCTCTCCCTGTACCGGCGCGCGGCGGACGTCTTTACCAAAGCGGGCAAGAGTGAATACCAGGCCGGCTCCCTGAAGGTCATCGGGGACTGCTTCTACCAGTTGAAAAAATACGGGGACGCCATCGCCGCCTACCACGCCGCGGCCGACCTGTACGCGTCCTTGAAAAACGACCGCGAGTTCTTCTCCATGCTCAATTACATCGGCCTCATGTATTTCCACTCCGGGGACAAGGCCCGGTCCCTGACGTACTACGAGCGCTCCTATGAAAAGGGTCGCACCTTCCTCGCCCCGGCCGAGGCCGTCGACTTTCTCAACAACATGGCCACCATCGCCCTGGAATTAAAAAAAATCGACAAAACCATTGAGTATTTCCGGCAGGCGTACGAGCTGGCCCAAGCAGCGGGCGATGCGGCCGTCCTGTACCGGCTCTGCCTGAACGCCGGTGACGCCTTGGCGTCGGTGGACCGTAAGAAAGAGGCTCTCGTTCATTACCGGCTGGCTCTGGACTCAGGCAGAAAGCAACTGGGGCAAAAGCAGCTGACCGCCATCCTGTCAAAAATCGCCGCCACCGCCGCCGGGCTCGAAGATGTCAAAACGGCAGCCTCTTACTACCGGGAACTCATCACCCTTTATGAAAAGGCCCGGGCCTGGGAGGACCTGGCGTACGCGTATAATGACCTGGGCATGGTGTACCAGGAAAGCGGCGATCAGCGGGCCGCGGCCGCGGCCTTTCGGCGGGCTTTGGACCAGGCCGAACACATCACGCAGCCGGAGCTCCTTTCCGGTATCTATTACAACGCGGGTCTGGCATATTACGCTCTGGAAGACTATGGGGCCGGCCTGACCTACCTGAAGAGATACATAGAACGCGAAGAAAAAACAAAGGACACGGACGATTTCATCTATGCCTGCCAAGTGGCCGGTTCGGCGTCCTTCCATCAATACCTTTTCCCTGACGCCCTCGCCTATTATGATCGGGCGGAACAACGAGCCGTCCAGCAAGGGAAGAAGGATTCCCTCGCGACCATCTATCAACTTTACGGTGAATTGTACGGAAAGAAGGCCGAGTTTACAAAGGCCCTGGAGTACAACCGTAAAGCGCTGGCATTGTTCGAAGCCTTGGGCCGGCGGGACGCGTGCGCCATCATCCTGAATGACACGGGAACCGTTTACGCAAACACGCGCAATTTCGACATGGCGCTTCAATATTTCAATCGCGCTCAGGCGCTCAACAACGCCTTGGGTCGTGACGATCAAAGCGCGGTCGTCAACGGCAACATCGGGCAGATGTACTATGAGATGGGCGCGTTCGACAAAGCGCTTTCCCACATGCGGCTGGCGGCGGCACACCTGAAAACGTCGCCCGACCAGGCGGCGTACGCCAACACGCTCAACAACATCGGGGAAGTCTATCGCCTCTGGGGCAACGCGGAGGAGGCGCTGACGTACTATGACGCGGCTCTGCGCATGAGCGTCACCCTGGATCAGCCCGACCTGCGGGCCATCATTCTCAACAACCTGGGCATGCTCCACAAGGGCCGCAGGGAGTACAGGAAGGCGTTGGATTTTTTCAACCAGTCGCTGGCCCTCAACCGTCAAACGTCCAACAAGTCCGATGTCGCCGTCAATCTGAGCAACATCGGTGAAACCTTCCGCCTGCTGGACGACTATGACCGGGCCTTCACCTATTTCAAGCAAGCGCTGCAGATAGACGAAGAGATAGGCATCACGGCCAACATCGTCAAAAGACTGAACGGAATCGCTCTTCTTTACTCCAACACCGGCCGCTACCAGCAGTCAATCACCTATCTGCTGACGGGACTGAAATACGTCACCGCCTCCGAGAAGGTCGATCTGGCCACGTATCATCACAATCTGGGATTCAATTTCTGCATGCTCAACCAATTCGACCGGGCCGTGGACCATCTCAACCAGGCCGTGACCCTGAAGGAGGAACTCAGGAACACCGCGCACGGGACCGTACGCATGGATTACCTGGCCTCGCAGATTGAAACCTATCAACTCCTCGCCCTCACCCACGCCCGCGCCGGCCGGCCGGAACAGGCGCTGGAAACATCGGAACTGTCGCGCGCCAAGTACCTGGCGGAAAAACTCTCCGCCAAGGGCGGGATCAGCGCCGCCTATCCGGGGCTGGCCGCAGTCCGCAGGGACATCGATAACGACACGCTCATCATCAGCTTTTCCAATTTCGGCACATACAGCCGTCCCCTGCGCACCATCGTCACCGCCGGCGATATAACGGTCAGGGAATTGAATCCGACCGCGCTGAAGATCGACGCGGCCGTCCTGACGGAGATCGCCCAAGCCAATCATGTGAACCGCGGACTACAGATCGCCTCCGAGGGTCCGGCCGTCAGGCACGAAGAGGCGGCCGGCGGTGACGCGGAGTTCTATGAACATCTCAGTAATGTAATCTATCATTATCGCTCGCTGCTTTTACAACCGGACGTTGATTTCACGGGCGACACCCGGGCCCATGCCATGGCCCGGGCCTTGTACGACTTTCTCCTGGGGGATCTGGAAAAACCGTTGGCCGAGAAAAAAAATATCATCATCATTCCCGACAATATTCTGGGCCTCCTCCCCTTTGAGACCCTGATCGACGGCCGCAACCGGTACCTGGTGGAGACCCATGACGTGCGGTACGAGCATTCATTGACCGTCATGCACCTGGTCAATCAGCGGCGGTATACCCCCGACCGGCGGCCATTGCTGGCGTTCGGCGGCGCGGTGTACAACGATACCGCGCGTGTGCCGTCTCAGGCCTCCCTGACGGAGTCGCAGGTCAAGGAGACGGCAATATTGGCCGGCCAGGGTCAAAGTAACGCGGACATCTATGCCTACCTGAAAAACGCGGTCTGGCACGACCTTCCCGGCACCCTGGCCGAGGTGAAAGCCATCGGGCGGTTGTACGGCTCCGCCACCGTGATCACCGGCGACCGGGTCTCCGAGGACAACGTCAAGGCCCTGGCCAAACGCGGCGAGCTGGCCCGCTACAAGATCATCCACTTTGCCACGCACGGACTGACGGTGCCGGACTATCCGGAGCTGTCGGCTCTGGTGCTTTCACTGTCGGGCCGCAAACAGGGCGGAGCGGACGGCTACCTCCAGACCGCGGAGATAGCCGCCCTGAACCTCAAGGCCGATTTTATCAATCTATCCGCCTGTGAAACCGGTTTGGGCAAGATCTACGGCGGGGAAGGCATCGTCGGTCTGCCGCAGGCGTTCATTATCGCGGGCGCCAACGGCATCTCCGTCTCTCTCTGGGCCGTAGCCGATGAACCGACCATGAAGTTCATGACCGATTTCTACGACCTGATCCGTAACGGCCCCACGACCTACGCGGCGGCGGAGGCGGCCGTGAAACGCTCCTTTATCGCGGATCGGCGATACCGTCATCCTTTTTACTGGGCACCGTTCGTCTATTTCGGCAAATAGATGAATTACCCATTATCGACATGAATTCGGGGATACTGCTTATGGCGGACATTCGAGTGGGCGACGTCAGGATTGAAGTGTTCCGCAAGCCCATCAAAAACATAAACCTCTCCATCCATCCTCCCGCCGGCCGGGTGCGTATCTCGGCGCCCGCGCACATGGAACTGGAGGCCATCCGGAGTTTCGCCCAGTCCAAACTGGGGTGGATCAGGAAACACCAGACCCGCATGCGGTCCCTGGAACGCGAAGCGCCTCGCGTGTATCAAAGCGGGGAGACTCACCTGTACCTGGGACGGCCGTTTACATTGAAAGTGCTGGGCCATCAATCCCGTTCGGGCGTTACCGTAACAGGCGGCATCATGAAAGTGCGGCTGCGCGGCCGGGCCACTCCGACTCGTACAAAGCAGACCATGTCCACCTGGCTGCGCACCCGCCTGCGCGAGCTGGGCTGGGAATATATTACCACATGGGAGCCGGTGCTCGGCGTCAGAGTCAGGGAATTGGGCATTCGGGCGATGAAAACCAGATGGGGCACCTGCAACGCACGGGCGGGAAGAATCTGGCTGAATCTGGAGTTGATCAAAAAACCGGTCGACTGCGTGGAATACCTGGTGGTACATGAAATGGCGCACCTGCACATTCGGGGTCACGGCCGGGAATTCAAGGCCCTGATGGACCGCCACGTGCCCGGCTGGAAGCGATTCCGCCAGATTTTAAACAAAACACCGTTGCGATTATAAAGTCCGCATCGTTCATCGGAACGCGGAACTAGGCCTTACACAACGGCCAGGTACATGTCTGCCTACCACAACCCACATCTTTCAGATAGACTGGCTGCCAGGAGGTGCCCCATGACATGGTTGAAACGGTTGGCGCGTCCGCGCTCCATCCTCATCCTATTTGGCGTGGTCATCGCCTGCCAGATCGGCTTTCTTATTCTTTTCCCGGCTTTGGCCGTTCAGGGGGTACCCACCACCCTGGACATGATGACGGGCTTCTCGCCTATCCAGGCCCGCACCCATTTCACGCTCTATAACGATCAGGCCCGCGTTCTTCTCAACTGGTTCCAGGCGGTGGACGTGCTCTTCCCCGCGGGATACGGGTTGTTCTTTGCCAGCTTCATCGCCTGGCTTCTCATGAAACTGATTCCCGCGGCCCGCCGGATTCTCCTGCTCGGCTTGATCCCCATCGCCGGCGCCTGTTGCGACCTCCTGGAGAACACGGGCATCTTCATCATGGTGCGCACCTATCCCGCGGACATTGACGCCACCGCCCTGCTTACGAGCGCGGCCGGG
>CAYQRT010000179.1:0-6604 GCA_964419695.1 uncultured Spirochaetaceae bacterium
CTTTCACGCGCGTGAATGTCTGGGGCGGGGCAAGGGACTGGTGGATTTCAACGTCCTCTCCGGCGTCGAGTACGACTATGAGGAGGCCGCCGCCCGGCTGGGAGGCACCCAGCGGCTGTTTCCCAAACGGATGCTCTCCATCATGCTGCCCGACAAACTGGTGGGCCGGGCGGTGCAGACCATCATCGAGGTCAACCGGACGGGCAAGAGCGGCGACGGCAAGATTTTCGTCATGCCCGTCATGGAGGGGTACCTCATCCGCACGGGCGAATCCGGGGATGAAACACTGTAAGGAAGCGAGGAAGCAATGAAGGATAAAGATACCGCGGCCGTTGCGGCCGTCGATCCCCTGAGGCTGAAAGAGGAAATCCTGGCCGCCTACCCGGCCAAGGTGGCCCGTAAGCGGGGCAAGCAGATCGTGGTTAATGAGGTGGGCGGGGCGGAAGAGGTGCCGGCCATTCTGGCCAACTCCCGCACCGTGCCCGGCGTCATCACCATGCGCGGTTGCGCCTACGCGGGCTGCCGGGGCGTGGTGCTGGGACCGACGCGGGACATTCTCCAGATCACGCACGGGCCCATCGGGTGCGGCTTTTACAGCTGGCTGACGCGGCGCAACCAGACGCGCCCGCCCACGGACAAGGACCCGAACTACATGACCTATGCACTGTCCACCGACCTGCAGGAGGATGAGATCGTCTTCGGCGGTGAAAAGAAGCTGAAAAAGGCGATCGAGGAGGCCATTGCCCTCTTTCATCCCCAAGCCATCGGCATCTTCTCCACCTGTCCGGTGGGGCTCATCGGAGACGACGTGCACGCCGTGGCCCGGGAGATGGAAGCCAAATACCCGGACGTCAACATCTTCGGGTTCTCCTGCGAGGGCTACAAGGGCGTCAGCCAGTCGGCCGGGCACCACATTGCCAATAACAAGGTGTTCACCGACGTGGTGGGCCAGCTGGAAAAGCCCAAGGACGGCTCGTACCGGGTCAACATTCTGGGCGAGTACAACATCGGCGGGGACGCCTTCGAGATCGAGCGGGCCATGGCGGCCTGCGGCTTCAACCTCCACGCCACCTTCTCCGGCAATTCCCGCTATGAGGAGTTCGCCAGCGCCCACACGGCGGACCTCAACGTGGTCATGTGTCACCGCTCCATCAACTACATGGCGGAGATGATGGAGAAAAAATACGGCATCCCCTGGTTCAAGATCAACTTTATCGGGGCCGGGGCCTCGGCCAAGTCCCTGCGCAAGATTGCGGCCTACTTTGAGAACCCGGAGCTCATCAAGCGCACGGAAGACTTCATCGCCGCGGAGATGGCGGAGGTGGAGAAAGTGCGCGCCGAGGTGGAGGGACGCTGCCGCGGCAAGACGGCCATGCTCTTTGTGGGCGGCTCCCGGGCGCACCATTACCAGGAGCTCTTCACCGAGATCGGCATGAAGACCGTCTCCGCCGGGTACGAGTTCGCCCACCGCGACGATTACGAAGGGCGCAAGGTGATCCCTTCCATCGTGCTGGACGCGGACACGCGCAACATCGAGGAACTCACCGTGGGTCCCGACGAAACGCGTTTCCGGCCCCGCAAAGAGGAAGAGGATCTACGGCGGCTCTCCGGCGCGGGCATGCGCTTTGCGGATTACGAAGGCATGATGCCGGAGATGGAAAACGGAACGGTAGTCATCGACGACCTGAACCATTTCGAGACCGAGGTCCTGATTGAACAATACCGGCCCGACATCTTCTGCGCCGGCATCAAGGAGAAATATGTGGTGCAGAAGCACGGCGTACCGCTCAAGCAGCTGCACAGCTACGACTACAGCGGGCCCTACGCCGGGTTCAGGGGAGCGGTCAACTTCTATCGCGAGATCGACCGGCTCCTGGGCAGCCGCGTCTTCGCCCTGGCGCGCGCGCCGTGGGAGGACAAACCCGAACTGGCCGGTTCATACGTATCGGATCTTCGTCAGGCTTGAGGCCTGCCGCTGATCCGCAAGGTAATTGCTTCGCCATCGCGCAGTCAGAAGAAGGAAATCGGAAACTCCCGCTGAGTTCCCGATTTCCGGAACAGGAGTCACTTAATGCTGTTACGACATACCGAAGAGATGATAGCGGAACGGACGGCGCTGACCGTCAACCCGGCCAAGACCTGCCAACCCATCGGCGCCATGTACGCGGCCCTGGGCGTGCACCGTTGCCTGCCGCACAGCCACGGGTCCCAGGGATGCTGCGCCTACCACCGGAGTGCCCTGACCCGGCATTACAAGGAGCCGGTGATGGCGGCCACCAGTTCCTTCACGGAAGGCGCCAGCGTCTTCGGCGGGCAGGCCAACCTGATCGACGCGGTCACCAACATCTTCGCCCTCTACGGGCCGGATATCATCGCCGTGCACACCACCTGTCTTTCCGAGGTCATCGGCGACGATATCAAGCAGATCATCGGCAAGATGATCACCGAGGGCAAGATCCCCCGGGGCAAGCGCGTCATCCATGCCAACACCCCCAGCTTCAAGGGGTCCCATGTCACCGGCTATTCCAACATGGCGGCCGGCTTTGTGAGTTACCTGGCCAAACAGGCCAAGGCCCGCACGGAGAAAATCAACATCATTCCGGGCTTCATCGAACCGTCCGACATGGCGGAGATCAAACGTATCGCCACGGAGATGGGCGCGCGCCACATTCTTTTCCCGGACACGTCGGGCGTGCTCAATGGTCCGCTCGATGGAAAATTCCGCATGTTCCCCAAGACCGGTGCCACCGTGGAACAGATCGAGGCTTCCGGCAGCGCGGCCGGCACCCTCACCCTGGGCTCGGCCGCCCTGGCCGCGGGCCGGCTCCTGGACACCAGGTGCAAGGTGCCGCTGGCTTCCGGCGAACTGCCGGTCGGCCTGCGCGCCACCGACGCCATGGTGGAGACCCTGCGGCGCGTCACCGGCCGCCAGGTGCCTGATTCCATCACTGTGGAACGCGGCCAGCTGGTGGACGTCATCTGCGACACCAACCAGTATTTCTACGGACGCAAAGCCGCCCTGGCGGGCGATCCGGACATTCTCGTATCCCTCACCGAATTCCTCACCGACCTGGGGATGAAGATCACCTGCGTGGTCACCGGCACCCCGGCCGGGGGCAAGTTCGAGAAAAAGATCAAGGATTTGACGGGCGAGGGGACGGTGGTGCGCCACGGACCGCAGGCCGATCTCTACCTTTTCCACCAGCTGGTGAAAAACGATCGGCCGGACATCATCCTGGGCAACACGTATCTCAAGTACATCGCGCGTGATGAGGACATCCCCCACCTGCGCCTGGGTTTCCCCATCTACGACCGGGTGGGACACCAGTATTTCCCCGTCACCGGATACCGGGGCGCGCTGCGCCTGGTGGAACGGTTGTTGGGCATCATTCTGGACCGGCAGGACCGGGACGCGCCGGAAGAGTCTTTCGAATTGGTCATGTAAGGGAACCGCGAAGAACCCTCTATTTTAAGGAGTAGAGGGTCTTTACGGGAGGGTTTTTTTATGTTGGACACGGGCATCGACATACTGGAAAATAGAACGCCTTCCATTATAACCGCGGGTGAAGATGGGGCGGGGATCCGCTGCGAGGCGGCCAGCCTGGCCGGTTCGGTCAGCCAGCGCGCCTGCGTCTTCTGCGGCAGCCGGGTGGTGCTCTATCCCATCGCCGACGCCCTCCACCTGGTGCACGGCCCCATTGGTTGCGCCGCCTACACCTGGGACATCCGGGGCGCCCTCTCCTCCGGCCCGGAACTGAACCGTATGAGTTTCTCCACCGACCTCGGGGAGAAGGAGGTAATCTACGGCGGCGCGGACAAGCTGCGCCGCGCCTTGGACCAGCTCATCGACGCCTACCAGCCGCAGGCGGCCTTTGTCTACGCCACCTGCGTCTCCGGACTGATCGGCGACGACATCGGGGGCGTCTGCAGGGAGATGGAACGGAAGAAAGGCCTGACCGTCATTCCGGTCCTGTCCGAGGGCTTTATGGGCACCAAGAAGGACGGGTACCGCTCCGCCTGCGACGCCCTGGCCCGGTTGGTGGGTACGGATGACGTGACGAGTGCGAGCCCGGTCAGTATCAACATCCTGGGCGACTTTAACATCGCCGGGGAGACCTGGATCATCAAGGACTACTACCGGCGCATGGGGATCGACGTCATCGCCTGCGTCACCGGCGACGGGCGGGTGGGGGAGATCCGGCGCGCCCACCGGGCGGCCCTCAACGTGGTGCAGTGTTCGGGTTCCATGACCCACCTGGCCCGGCGCATGGAGGAAGATTACGACATCCCCTTTATCCGCGTCTCCTATTTCGGGCTGGAGGACACGGCCAATGCCCTGTACGAGGCGGCCGGCTTCTTCAGGGATCCGGGGATTTTCGAAGCCACCGCCTCGCTGGTGCGGGCGGAAAGCGAGGCGGTCCTGGGCGAGCTGGACCGGCTGCGCCGGGACCTGGCGGGCAAACGGGCGGCCGTCTACGTGGGCGGTTCGTTCAAGGCCTTCTCCCTGGTCAAGGCCCTACGGCACCTGGGCATGGAGACGGTGGTGGTCGGCTCCCAGACCGGGAACAAGGCCGACTACGATTACCTGGTGAGTCTCTGCGCCCCGGGCACGATCATCGTGGACGACACCAACCCCCTGGAGCTGACCCGTTTCCTGCTGGAAAAGGACGCGGATCTCCTGGTGGGCGGAGTCAAGGAGCGGCCCCTGGCCTACAAGCTGGGCATCGCCTTCTGCGACCACAATCACGAGCGCAAGATTCCCCTGGCCGGCTTCGTGGGCATGCTCAATTTCGCGCGCGAGGTGCACGCCTCGGTCACGAGCCCGGTCTGGAAGTTCGCGTCCCGCCGCGGAGGGAGAGGAAGAACGGTATGAACGATGCGATGCCGACGACCGCGCGGGCCTATGTCGCGGCCCGCAACACCTGCAAGATGTGCGCGCCCCTGGGCGCGGCCCTGGTCTTTCTGGGCGCGGAAGGCTGTGTGCCCCTCATCCACGGGTCCCAGGGCTGCGCCACCTACATCCGGCGTTACCTCATCAGCCACTTCCGCGAGCCGGTGGACATCGCCTCTTCCAATTTTTCGGAGGCGGCCTCCGTCTTCGGCGGGGATGAGAATCTTTGTACCGCGCTGGACAACATCATCCGGCAGTACGCGCCGGCGGCCGTGGGCGTGGCCACTACCTGTCTCACCGAAACCATGGGCGAAGACACGGCCGGTACGGTGGACCGCTCTGTGAAGCGCGCCTCCGGCCGGGAGTTGCCGGTGATCTTTCACGCCGCCACGCCCAGCTACCGGGGCAATCAGATGAACGGCTTTCATGAGGCGGTCCGGGCCGTGGTGACAAGGTTGGCCGCCGGCGGGCCCCGGCGCAACCGGATCAACCTGTTTTCCGGGATGATTTCCTGCGCCGATATCCGGTGCCTGCACGCGACGGCCGACGCCTCTGGACTGGATCATACGTTGTTTCCGGATTACGCGGACACCCTGGACGGACCGGCCTGGGACGCGGTCAAGAGGATGAACGCGGGCGGTACGCCCCTGTCCGACATCGCCCTGATGGGCGTGTCTGTATCTTCTATTGTATTGGGCGATCCCGCGTCCGCGTCGGCCCGCACGGCGCATGAACTGGAGCGCGCGTTTAACGTGAAATTTCTCAGGTGCGAGTATCCCATTGGCGTCGGCAACGCGGATCGCTTTCACGACTTGCTTGAGGAATGTTCCGGCCGGTCCCGCCCGGAACGCTTTACCGCCGAGCGCGGCCGGCTCATTGACGCTTATTTTGACGCGCACAAGTATCTGGCGGGCGTGCGGGTGGCGATCGCCGCCGAGGAGGACCTGGCCGTGGCCCTGGCTTCCTTTCTGGACGAGGCGGGGATGCGGGTGGTCGCGATCGCCAGCGGCGGAACATCCGCCGGGCTTACGGCGCGCGTGGCCGCGGCTGTGACCAACTCCTCCGTGACGCCCGTGGTCTGGCAGGACGCGGATTACGAAACGCTCACCGAACGGGTCCGCGGCCTGGATCCGGACCTGCTGGTGGGCAACAGCAAGGCCGCGGCCGCGGCGGAAGACCTGGCCGTACCGCTGGTGCGCTGCGGGTTCCCCGTGCACGACCGGTTCGGCGGGCAGCGGCTGCGTCTCTTCGGTTACGGCGGCACGCAGGAGTTGCTGGACCGCATTGTCAATGAACTGCTGGTGAGGAAACAAGCGGCGGCCGGCCGGCGCTTCAGTTACCTGTGAAGGAGAGGAGAGATATGCATATGGATATGGACACCCATCCCTGTTTCAGCCGGCACGCCCGTTCCCGCTACGCCCGCGTGCACCTGCCCGTGGCGCCGCAATGTAATATGCAATGCGGTTATTGCGACCGGTCCTTCGACTGCGTCAATGAATCGCGGCCGGGCGTCACCAGCCGGGTGCTTTCACCGGAAGAGGCCGTCGCCTATTACGCGAAAATAAAGGAACGCATTCCCGGCATCGCCGTGGTGGGCATCGCCGGACCGGGGGATCCCCTGGCCAACCCGCTGGAGACGCTTATGACGCTGCAAGGCGTGCGGGAGATCGATCCGTCCGTCACCCTCTGCCTGGCCACCAATGGGCTCAAGCT
>CAYQRT010000180.1:0-6579 GCA_964419695.1 uncultured Spirochaetaceae bacterium
ACTGCATCCGCTCATGGTGGATCCCTCACGGCAGGGCCGGGGCATCGGCCGGAATTTGATGCAGGAGATGGAAAGGCTGGCGCGTTCCAGAGGAATTGTGAATATCATTCTAGGCACGGATGATGAACTGGGAAAGACCACCCTGGCCGGAAAGGATTTATACGCGGAAGATGTTTTCGACGCCATCCGCCGCATCACCAACCCGGGACATCACCCCTATGAGTTTTACCGAAAATGCGGCTACCGGATCGTCGGGGTTATTCCGGACGCGAACGGCCCGGGGCGGCCTGATATCATCATGGCCAAGCGGCTGACCTGACGCGGCGGAGACACCAATGCGGGACGAGCAGGAGATACTCGCGTTCATCACAGATTTCTGCGCGCGGAGCGATCTGATCAGGGCGGCTATCCTGACCGGCAGCCGGGCCGATCCGCGCCACGCGGTCGACTGGCTGTCGGATTACGACGTGGAACTGTATGTGTCCGATATGCGTCCCTTCCTCTCCGACGACGATTGGCTCAAACCCTTCGGATCCGTCATGCTCCGCTGGCCGCGCCGGCCGCAAACAACCTTCAGCCCGGACTGGCTGACACGGCTGGTGGTGTTCACGGACCGGACGCGGATCGATTTTCAGATCACCGGATTGAAAAAACCGCGCCCGGAACACTACGACAACGGCTACCGCGTGCTGATCGACAAGGACGGCATCGCGGCCGGGCTCCCCGCCCCCACGTATACCGGATATAACGTCACCCCACCCACTGAAACGGAATACCTGGATACGGTGAACGCCTTCTGGTGGGACGCTCTCTATGTGCCCAAGGCGCTTTGGAGAAACGAACTGCCGTTCGCCCGGTATATGCTGGAGGTGCAATTGCGATTCACGTTTCTGCACAGAGTATTGGGCTGGAAGATCAGCGGTGACGGCGGTTGGTCGGTCAACCCCGGGCTGGAAGGAAAGTACCTCCAAAAATACCTGTCCGGGGATACCTGGAAGCAATACGAAGCCACCTGCGCCGCTGCCGACGCCTCGTCCGCCTGGACGGCCTTTTTCACCCTGGTGGACCTCTTCAGCCGTCTGGCGCGCGAAACCGGAGATCGGTTAGAGTTCCGCTACCCGGAGAACACGGAGCGGGAGGCGAGGGCGTTCTGCCGGATTATTCGGGAAGAGACGGTGAAGAAAGGATCCACGTCACAATGAACGGGCCTTCCTGCCCACTCTCCCCCTGGGAACAATTCACGGATGATCGACATAGTCGCCTCTTGCCCGGGCCGAAGTTTTTACGGTATGGTAACGCATGACCTACACGATCACTCCCATCGGCACCATCCATTCCCCGTATAAAACCAAGGAGGCCTGTCCCATCCAGGGCGCGGCCGCGCCCGACGGCCGTGGCCGCGTGGAGGTGTTCGCCCCGTACGAAGCGGGTCTGGAAACAATCGAAACCTTCACACACCTCTTCCTGCTCTATCTCTTTGACCGCTCGGGAGAGATCCTCCTGTCCCGTCCCACCTTCCTGGACGACCGGCCCCACGGCGTGTTCGCCTCCCGCCACCCCTGCCGTCCCAACGGCCTGGGGCTGTCCATTGTCCGGTTGGAGGCCCGGGAGGGCCGCTTTCTGGAGGTGTCCGGCATCGACGTACTGGACGGCACCCCCCTCGTCGATATTAAGCCGTACCTCCCCCGTTTTGATTTCCGCGAACATGCCGGTAACGGCTGGGCCGAAGGCCTTGATTTCAGGCCCAAACCGTCGGACAGGGAGTAACTCCCGGCCCCCCGTGTTTTATAATTTTTTTACAACTTTTTACAGCCTGCAAACCCCGCCATCGCCCGGATAGACTATCTTTTCCAATGAGTCGGTAAAGCGGCAATCCGACCGCGCCTTACTTGCCGGGAGGGAAGGGATAGGCTACAATGACAGACGTGAAAAAAAAGCCCGGCTGGCTCAAGCGGCATATGCGCCTCACCCTCATTCTGCTGTACGTGCTGGTCGTCTTCGCCCCCGGTATCATCTTGGGCGTCCTGGCCCTGCGCGCCCTGGACCGGGAAGAGGCCTATGTGGAGAAGACCCTGGAAAATTCACTTCTCTCCGAGGTGACGCAGACCGTGGCCGCCGTCCGCGGCGAACTGGACGCGGTGCAGGAGGAGCTGCAGGGCGAGCTGGCCGTGACCCCGTCCGCCCGGGGATACACCGCCTCCCCGGTGCCGGCCGTTTCCCTCCCCCTGGTTGACACCGTCTTCGTCCTCTCCTCCCAAAAGCGGCTGTTGTGGCCGAACGAGTCCGCCTCCCTCAACGAACGGGAGAAGGAATTCCTTTATTGGAACGCTCCCCTCATGACCGACCGCGTCAAGGTACCGGTGGTTAAAAACATCGTCACGGAATACCGGGAACAAATCATTAATTTTCCGGAGACGAAAACCGCCGTGGTCAACAAGGAGCGCCGCGTCGAAGGCGGCCGCACCACGGCCGCGCCCGCGGTCACGACCGATATACGACGGGACCCGGCCTCGGGACAGGCCAACGCCGCGCCGCCCGCCGATGCGGATGCATTCTATCTGGCCGACACGGTCGACGCCGAACAAGCCGCCGCCGGAGATATACATCCCGCGGCGCCGAATCGGGAAAATCACGTACCGGGAGAAAATAATGAGACGGCCGCCCGCGACAACCAGGCGCGCGGCGTCTTCAATTACGCGCCGCCCCTGGAGTCCGCTTCGGAAGCAACCGTCAATCAAGCGCCGGTCGCCCGGGCCAAATCCGTGCAAAAGGCCGCCCTGGATGAGGAGAAGCAGAAGCGCGAGGCCGCCACCATTTTTGAGCAGAGCAAGCCCCTGCAGGAGGAGATCTACAAAAAGGCCGAGGCCGAGGGCAAGGAAGTCCTCACCCGCAACATCCAGCCCTCCAGCAAGTCGGACACGACCGTGCAGAACGACCGGTCGCTCTTCATCCTCTCCACCGGCACCTTCTCCGACATTATCTCCTCCGCGGACCAGGGGTTGCTGCCCCGTTTTCTGGGCGACCATTTCAGCCTCCTCTACTGGAAGAAGGACCCCCGGGGCGACGTGGTGGGCGCGGTGATCAACCAGGACGCCTTGCGGGAGCGTATCCTGAAGATTCTCCCGGACGACGTCACCACGGCGCGCGTCCTGGTCGTGCTGGACGACACGGGGCAACCCATCCACACGCCCGAGGGGCTGGCCGTGGACTGGCGCAGTCCCTTCGTGGCCCGGGAAATCCACGAGGCCCTGCCCCGCTGGGAGGTGGCCGCCTACCTGGCCGATCCCGGGTATATCTCCGCCCGCGCCGAGGCCACCACCAGCGTGCTTTGGGTGCTCACCGCCTTTCTCCTCCTGGCGATCACGGGCGGCGGCGTCATGCTCATTAAAATGCTCCTCTCCGAGCTGGCCCTGGCCCAGAAGAAAACCAATTTGGTCACCAATGTCAGCCACGAACTCAAGACCCCGCTCACCTCCATCCGGCTCTTCGCCGAGATGCTCATGGCCGACGTGGCGACCGGGCCGGCCAAGCGGCGCGAATACTGCGCCTTGCTCTTAAGCGAGACCGAGCGGCTCTCCCGGCTCATCAACAATGTGCTCGACTTTTCCAAGATGACGCAGGGTAAGAAGCACTACAACAAGAAGGAACTCGACCTGGTCGCTCTCTGCCGGGACGTGGCCTCCTGCGAGCGCATCCGGCTGGAACAGTCGGGTATCCACCTGCAATTTTCCGCCAACGCCAGGAAGCTCCCCTTCCTGGGCTGCCGGGAATCGCTCACCCGGGTGCTCATCAACCTGATTTCCAACGCGGAAAAGTACGCCGCCGCGGGCAAGCGCATCGACGTCCGCCTGGAGCGCCGCCGCGGGGAGATCACGCTCAAAATCATGGACCGCGGCCCCGGCGTTCCGGCCTGGGCCGTGGGCCGGATCTTCAGCGAATTCTTCCGGGTGGACGACACCCTCACCGCCTCCACGTCCGGCAGCGGTTTGGGACTGACTATCACTAAAATGATCGTGGACGACCACGGCGGAACCATCGCCTACGAACCCCGGCCGGGCGGCGGCAGCGTGTTCCGCATCACCCTTCCCAAGGAGCTGTGAAGTATGGCTGAAACGACCATCCTGGTGGTGGAGGACGATCCCGCCATCGTAACCGGACTGCGCGATCTCTTGAAACACGCCGGCTACGCCGTGACCGTGGCGCGCGACGGGGCCCGGGCCCTGGCCGAATACAAACGGACCAAACCGGATCTCATCCTGCTCGACATCATGATCCCGGAGATATCGGGGTACGACGTGCTGCGCGAAATCCGCCGCGTCGATTCAAAGACCCCCGTGCTCATGCTCACGGCCAAGGGCCAGGAAGTGGACAAGGTGGTGGGCCTGGAACTGGGCGCCGACGATTACATCGTCAAACCCTTCGGCATGCAGGAGCTTCTGGCCCGCATCCGGGCGGCCCAGCGCCGGGCCGACACCGCGATGCACAAACCGCAGGCCGGCCCCTTCACCGTGGGCCGGGTGACCGTGGACCCCCGCACCCTCACGGGCGTAAAGGGCGGGCAGGAATTTTCACTCACCATGCGCGAGCTCAAACTACTGGAACTGTTCGTGGAGCACGAGGGGCAGGTACTGGACCGGGATACCATTCTGGACGCGGTCTGGGGCATGAAATACGGCGGCACCACCCGCACCCTGGACCAGCACATCGTCAAGCTGCGGCGCAAGATCGAGGACGATCCGGCCCGGCCGCGCTTCATCGTCACCGTGCACACGGTCGGCTACCGCTATCAAGCGTCCAAGAAAAAACAGTCAAAAAAGTCCGTCAAAAACTGACGGGCGCGGCTTCAAACCAAAAAAAGGCGCCCCGCTTATGACGGAGCGCCCCTGAGGCTTACTGGTGCCGGCCGCTTGTCAGCGTACGACACCAAGAATAATCTCTTTATTTTCACGCCACACGCGGAAGATGAGTTCCTTCTTCCCCTTCTCATTGATGTGCCGGTAAAAATCAAGGATCGACGACACGTTCTTGTCATTGATCTTGACGATCACGTCACCCATCTTGAGTCCGGCGCTTTGGGCGGCCGTGCCCTGGGTCACGCCGGCCAGAAACACGCCCTTAAGGCCGGCCGGCGCCTTGAGCCTGGCGCGCAGATCCTTGGTAAGCCGTACGGCGAAGAGGCCGGGCCAGACATTGTTGTTGTTACGCAGTTTCTCCTCGCTCTCGCGCGCTTTGAGGGTGACCCGCACCCGCTGTTCACGGCCGTTGCGGATGAGCGTGAACGTCACGCTTTTATTGGGCGGCAGGTTGCCGACCAGACGGGTCAGATGGTTGGCGTCGGCGACTGCGGCGCCGTCCACCCGGGTGATGAAGTCGCCGGGCAGCACGCCTCCCGTGTCCGCGGGGGAAGCCTTGAATACGCTCACCACCAGGGCGCCCCGTTTGTTCTCAAGCTTGAGATCCTCGGCCACGCCCGGCATGGCGCGCGGGTCGGGGTCGTCTATGCCCACGCCCAGCCAGCCGTACTCCACGCGTCCCTTGCTGATAAAATCCGCCATGGCCTTTTTCACGTTGTTGACGGGAATGGCGAATCCCACGCCCGCGCTCACGCCGGTGGTGGAGGCGATCCAGGTGTTGATGCCGATCACCTCGCCCCGCAGGTTGAGGAGCGCGCCGCCGGAGTTGCCGGGATTGATCTGGGCGTCCGTCTGGATGTACTGGTTAAAATTGGCGATCGTGGAGCCGGGGATGGCGCTCCGGCCCATGGCGCTGATCACGCCCACGGTCAGGGAGGACTCGAAGCCGAACGGGTTGCCCACGGCGATGGCCCAGTCGCCCACCTCCACTTTCTCCGAATCACCCAATTTTGCGACGGGCACCTTGTCGTTCGTCTCAAAGGAGATGAGCGCCAGGTCGGTGCGTTCGTCCTTGGCCACCAGTTTGCCCTCGAACTTCCGGCCGTCGTGCAGGAGTACGGTCATCTCACTGGCCTTGCCCGCCACGTGGTGATTGGTAATGACGTATACTTTGTTTCCGTCCCGTTTAACGATCACGCCCGACCCGAGACCGGGACGGCGGAAATTCTGGCCGCCGTTGGGGGGACCGAAGAAAAAATCGAAGGGGGCGTCCCCGCCCTGGGGTGCGCCGGTCTTGACCACCTCCACAGTGGTGATCTCCACCACCACGGGCAGGGCCGTCTTGGCCACATTGCGGAACGAATACTGGATGTTCTCCAGGGTCTGGTAGCCCTTTTCCACGTCGTCTGCGTCCTGGGCGTAGGCCACGGGCAGCTCGGCCTTGCCCGTGCCCGAAAGGGTGTAGACGAGCACCATGGCCAGGACAAAACCCACGATCATTGACGCCAGGGCGATATTAAAAATCAGGAATTTTTTCGAGTATAGAATACTCCGTTTCTTGGTCATGTAAGCCTCCTCCTAGTCACGATTCGGGTTCGATCGGGTGCGTCGGTATCGAACCTCCGCCTTTACTAATATAACGCACCTTTCGCTTCAGGAAAACCGTTCTTCGCGGGTAGTATTCCCGTCCGTATTCCAAGTAAAAAGCAACCACGGGGAAAAAAGG
>CAYQRT010000181.1:0-5971 GCA_964419695.1 uncultured Spirochaetaceae bacterium
AATTTACTCATCGCTCTTCAATAACGAAGCACTTTTTGGATCACTTTTTCCAATACTAAACATCTTATCGGCAATTCATCGTGCTTGGTATTAAAATTCTGTATAGAATTAAATAAATCAATTAATAAATAAAATAAATAAATTAGTACTTGCCTTAAATATAGAATATAGGTACTTTTGTTTAAATAAATAGAAATATGACTTGATTATATAGAAGGAGACGAAGATGAGTCAGTTAATTTTCAATTATCAACGACTTAACATGCTATTGCGGGTTTTTTTCGCCACCAACCTTAAAATAGCCCTGCGTAATCCACGGTCAGCTGGGGCCTTTGTTCGGACGCTTTTCGGGCTGGGGCAGGCTTCCCGGCGCAGAAAAGCGATGCTGAGAAAGGGGGTGCGCGTTCCCCCGATCATCATCTTAAGCATTACCGAGCGCTGTAACCTGGCCTGTCGGGGTTGTTATGCCCACGCCCTCCATGAAATTCCGGAGAATGAGTTGGACGCGGACCGGTTGGAGGGGCTGGTGGCCGAGGCCGACCGGCTGGGAGTCTCGTTTTTTGTGGTGGCGGGCGGCGAGCCCTTCCTGAAACCGGAACTCCTGGAAATGGCCGCCCGTCACAGAAATATCATCTTCCTGGTGTTTACCAACGGTCTGTTGATTGATTCCAGCCTGGCCTACCGGCTGCGCCGTCTACCCAACATCGTCCCCCTGCTCAGCCTGGAAGGGGGGGAGCGGGAGACCGACGAACGGCGCGGCGGCGGCGTGTATCAAAAACTGCTTCACGTCATGAACGATCTCCGGAAGAATAATATTTTCTTCGGCACGTCGCTCACATTGACGCGCCTTAACTTTCCGGTACTGACGGAGGAATCCTTCATCCGTTCCCTGGTGGAACGGGGCATGCGGTTGATCCTGACCGTGGAGTTTACTCCGGTGGACGAGGGGACCGGGGACCTGACCGTCACCCCGGAACAGCGGCGCGAATATCGCGATAAAGTCGCGCGCTACCGTTCCACCATCCCGGCTGTATTCGTCAACCTGCCGCAGGACGAGGAAGAGGCCGGCGGGTGCCTGGCCGCGGGCCGCGGCTTCATCCACGTGTCCGCCAAAGGGGCGGTTGAACCCTGTCCTTTTTCCCCGTATTCTGATTCCAATATCAGGGACGTGGGATTGGAGCAGGCCCTCCGCTCCCCGTTCCTGGCCAAACTGAGGGAGCATCCCGAGGAACTGCACGAGACCGGCGGGGGATGCGTCCTCTGGCAGAAACGGGAGTGGGTGGAGGACCTTCTTAATGAGAGCGGTCTCTCCCGGGAAGATACCGCCGTGCTGGAAAAGGCCGTTGTGGCCGGTTGAGTCTATTCGAAGGGGGAGAATTGTGGTTACGGTCGATATGGAGCAATGTAACGCCTGCGGGGTCTGCTGGAAGAGGTTCGGCGGCTACTGCCTCGGGGAACACGACGGAAAACCGGTTATTGATTACGCCGTCTGCAATATGTGTCAGAAATGCATCGCCCTCTGCCCGCGTGGGGCGCTGCTCATGAACGGCCGCCGTCCGGACAAAATCAAAGGCGGGCCGGTCCTGGACGCCGATACGCTGGAACGGTTTCTGGAACGACGACGCTCCATCAAGCGCTTCAAGGACCGTCCCCTGCCACGGGAGCTTCTGGAGCGGATCGCGGTCGCGGCCTCGTACGCGCCCAACCAGAACAAGAATATCAACATCCTCATCATCGACGATCCGGATCGCATACGGCGTGTCTTTGATAAAGCCCACCGGTCCACCCGGCGTTGGTACCGGTTTTTGTATACGCCCCATCCACTGGCGCTGCTGGCCCGATTGATTATCGGGAAGCGTCAGTACCTGCTTCTGAAACGCAAGATGGAATACAAGTCCGATGACCAAAACAGGCCACGGGCACTGATCATGGTGTACGGAGATCCCCGGGTCCCGGTCACGGCTCCCAGCGCCCCTTTCCTGCTGTCTCATATGCTGTTGATGGCGGAAAGTCTGGGGGTGGGATCCACGTTGATGGACGCATTGAAACACGCCTTCAACCTTTCCCCGGCCTTGAAGAGAGACTTCAGTCTGCCCCGCGGCAGCCGGGTGTTCGGGGTCCTGGCCTTGGGATACGCCAATGAAAAGATAGTCAATATTCCCCGGGGCTATCGTGCGCCGGTTTTTTGGAATGAAATCGGCAATCAGGTAATGGATGCTGAAAAGCGAATGATTTTCAGCATTTCCGATTATTATGGTTTTCTATTTCCTTACATCAAAACATAATAAAACATACCGTCGGTAACGCAAACAGAAAACCATTGGCTATGGAGTATAAAAAAGTATCCTCCCCCCTTTGCGAAAAAAACAATACTTTATATATTGGGAATCTCGAAAAAAAATAGTTTTCGGGGGTCCCTATTGATGGTTCCATATCACCGGTTTCGGTAGGGCCGATGTCGGACGGGAGGATGCGCATGAGCGACCTGGCAGCCCTTGAGCGGCAGTATGAATCCCTTAAAGTCCGTGGGCTGAAACTCAACATCGAACGCGGACAGCCGGGAGACGACGATTTCAATCTCTCCAATCCCCTGCTCACGATTGTGGGCGCCGCGGACGTCACCACCCCGGGCGGGATCGATATCCGCAACTACCCGGGAGGCGTCAAGGGCCTGGAGGAAATGCGGGGCCTGGCCGCGGAGATCCTCGGCGTGGCGCCCGCGGAAACGATCGTGGGCAATAATGCCAGCCTCAAGCTGCTTTCGGAAACGCTGTGCCTGGCTCTACTCAAAGGCCTGCGGGGGTCGCCCCGGCCGTGGGGCAAGTACGACAAGCCCACGATTATCGTGACCGTGCCCGGATACGACCGCCACTTCACGCTTCTCCACGAACTGGGATTCGAGATGGCCGTGGTGAAGATGACCGGACGGGGCCCGGACCTGGAAGCGGTGGAGCGGCTGGCCGTTGCATCGGACGAGGTCAAGGGGATGCTCTTCGTGCCCACGTATTCCAATCCCACGGGCGAGACCATCGCCGACGAGTCGGTCGCGCGCCTGGCCTCCCTGAAGGCCGCGGCCCCGGACTTCACCGTTTTCGCCGACGACGCCTACGCCGTCCATCACCTGACGGATATGCCCGAACGCCCTGAAAACCTGCTTGGGGCGGCGCAATCAGCAGGCAATCCGGACCGGGTCATCCTCTTCGGCTCCACGTCCAAGATTACGTTCGCCGGGGCGGGTCTGGGTTTTTTGGCCGCCGATCGGGAGAACGTCGATTATCTGGCCCGGTTCTTCGGGACCCAATTCATCGGACCCAACAAGGTGGAGCAGTACCGGCACTATAAATTTCTTTCCTCGTACCAGGGGGGCGTGGCCGGACTCATGCGCGACCATGCCCGGCTCCTGAAACCTAAATTCGATGCCGTGGACAGGGTGTTGTCCCGGGAATTGGGCGGTACGGATCTGGCCGCCTGGACCCGGCCCCGCGGCGGTTATTTTATCAGCCTGGATACCGCCCGGCCCGTGGCCTCACGGGTGGTGGAACTGGCCAAGGCCGCGGGCGTGGCGATTACCCCGGCCGGCGCCACGTTCCCGTTCGGCAAAGATCCGGCCAACGCCAACATCCGCATCGCTCCCACCCGGCCGCCGGTGGAGGACGTGGAGAAAGCCATGGAAGTCCTATCATTATGTGTCAAACTGGCTTCCGCCGAGTACGACCAGGCGAAGACATAGCGGCTTTCCGCCTGTCCGGCCGGGCGTTTGCCGGTGATCCCGCCTGGACCTTCTGTTCCCGTGGCGGCTCTTGCCCGCCGGCCGGTTACCATATATGCTTTGCCATGCCTGAATTTCTCCCGCTGGTGGACGAAACCGGCCGCGTTATCGGCCGGGCCCTCCGTTCCCAATGCCACGGCGATCCCGCGCTCATCCATCCCGTCGTCCACCTGCATGTGACGGACGGCTCCGGCCGCCTGCTCCTCCAGCGCCGTTCCGCCGCCAAGGATCTGCTTCCCGGGTACTGGGATACCGCCGTGGGCGGTCACGTGTCTTTCGGTGAAAGCGCGGAGCAGGCCCTGGCCAGGGAGACGGGCGAGGAACTGGGCATCGACGCCGCGGGGGCGCGTTTTCTCTACGATTACCTCTGGCGCAGCCGGGATGAATCGGAGTTCGTCCGCACGTTTTTACTTCGGAATGACGGGCCTTTCAATATTGATCCCGGGGAGGTGGCGGAGGTCCGTTTTTTCAACCGGGAGGAGATCGAGGCTCTGCTGGGCAAGGGAAACCTTACCCCGAACTTCGAGGAAGAATACCGGAGACTCCGGATGTACGGCGCATTGTAAATACCATGGCTGAAGCGGACGCAACCAAAGCCCTGCCCGATCCCGTCATGAACCTGGCCCGGGAAAAATTCGGTATTCAAGCTTTGTCTCCCTGGCAGCGTTTCGCCGTCGCCAATACCCTGGAACGGCTCAATCAGCTGGTCATTCTGCCCACCGGGGGCGGTAAGTCGATCTGTTTTCATCTGCCCGCCCTGCTTCTGCCCGGCGTGACCCTGGCGGTCATGCCCCTCTTGTCATTGCTCAAGGACCAGCAGCGGCGGCTTTCCGCCCGGGGAATCCCGTGCGAGGTGCTGCGGGGCGGCCAGGACGCCGCCGAGCGGCGGGCGATCATGGAGCGGCTGGCCCTACGCGCATCGAAAATCGTGCTGACCGTGCCGGAAATGCTGGCCACCCCGCGGGTTCTGCAACAGCTGCGCGCCGTGGGCGTTGATCATCTGGTCGTGGACGAGGCGCACTGCATCTCCGAGTGGGGCACTTCGTTCCGGCCCTCCTACTGCGGAATCGGTCCGGCCGCGGCCGCCTTGGGAGAACCCGTGATCAGCGCCTACACGGCCACGGCCTCCCCCCGCATTATCCGTGACATTGATCTGCTGTTATTCCAGGGGCGCCCCTGGAGCCGGACGAGCGAGCTGCCCGACCGGCCCAATATTTTCTACCGCGTTTTCCCCGTCCTCTCCAAAATCGCCGCTCTGGAGGCCCTGCTCCGGGAGGCCGCCCGGCCCCTGGTGATCTTCACCCGCAGTCGTTCCGGAGCCGAATTGACGGCCCGGCTGCTCCGGAACCGGCTGCGGACGGACGACGTTTATTTTTATCATGCCGGACTGGAACGGGAGGAGCGGCGGCGGGTGGAGGAATGGTTTTTCCCGTCCATCACGGGCGTGCTTTGCGCCACTTCGGCGTACGGTATGGGTATAGACAAACCGGATATACGGACGGTCATCCACCGCGACGTGCCCCTGTCCCTGGAGGCCTACATGCAGGAATCGGGCCGGGCCGGGCGGGATGGTGAACCGGCGCAGGCCATACTTCTTCACGGGGGTGAGGACCGGACGTTCGCGTCCGGCCTGGAGGATGCGGTGGAGCGGGAACGGTACTCCCTGGCGCTGGAGTACGCGTCTCCCGCTGCCGGGTGCCGACGGCGTTTCCTTCTTTCCACGTTGGGAGAGGGGGGAATTGATTGTGCGGGGTGCGACCTCTGCGCCGGGGAAGCTTCCGGAGAACCGCCCGGTCTGGACGTGATCCTTTCGGTTCTCAGGAGGAGTCCCCGGCGGTACACCAAACGCCAGTTGATAGCGCTCCTGGCGGGCCGGGAATCGGCCGAAGCGCAAGCCGTCGGTTTGGTGGATCGTTACGGGTACGGCTCTTTATGCTCGTGGCGGCGGGACGATATAGAGGAGGCGGTGGAGAGTCTTGAGGGCCAGGGTCTGATCCGGGCCCCGCGCCGGGGCTTTTTCCGACATCGGTACGTGGCTTGGGACCCGGAAAACAGGCGATCTACGGGGCGGGAAAAGCGGAAAAATGGGGCTAAAGACCAGGGGCCGGCTTGACGAAATTGAAGAAACAACGGGGAACAACCAAAAAAAACGTCTTAAAAAGGATAGGTGTTTTATCAAAATAAAAGGTTTTTAAAAAAAAA
>CAYQRT010000181.1:5981-6551 GCA_964419695.1 uncultured Spirochaetaceae bacterium
AGGGGGGAAGACCCAAAAAAAGGGGCTAAAGCCCGCGGGCCGGCCTGACGAAATTGAAGAAACAGCGGAGTACAACTAAAAAATCGTCAGAAAAAGGAGAAATGTCTTTCGAAATAAATGGGTTTTTAAAAAAAAATATTGACACTTGACACCAAAAATCCAGGTTGTTATAATGCCTTGAAATAACGGAAAAAGGGTCTTGACCGGAATCCGTTGGGTTCTCCAAAACCCTTGAATGGAAAAAGTGTGAGGAGGAACAAAGTTCACCGCTTTGTCGGGGTTTTGACGAGGGTCGTTGGCTCAAAGCTTAATCCCAAAAAATCTTTAAGGAGGAACTAAATGAAAAAAGCTATTCTTTTGATAGCTGCTTTGCTGATGGTCGGCAGCCTGGCCTTCGCAGACATTGGGTTAGGTATGTGGGGCCGGACGGTGTTCCAGCTGGCCGGTGGTGCTACCGGTAGTTCAATCATCACCCAAGGTTGGGGACCCAACTGGGGCGGACCTGGAACGCGGATGGGCCTCGATGTCAACGCTTCCGGTGAAAAAATGGACTTCAAAATTTCGTATCAG
>CAYQRT010000182.1:0-6493 GCA_964419695.1 uncultured Spirochaetaceae bacterium
CGGGCAGATTCACGCGGTTGAGGTGATGATGGGGTGAGATAAACTTCCTGGTTGGCCCGGATAAACGGCAGGGGATTGATAATCTTGCCGCCCTGCCGTACCTCGAAGTGGACGTGCGGGCCCGTGGACACGCCCGTGTTGCCCGACAGGGAGATGATCTGCCCGGCTTCCACCGTCTGGCCCACGATCACCAGGAGCTGGTTGTTGTGCCCGTAGTAGTACTGGGTGCCCGCGCCGTCGTCGATGATGATCAGGTTGCCGTAGCCCGCGGCGCTCCAGCCGGCGTGGCTCACGGTCCCGCCCTTGAAGGCGTGGACGGCCGTGTTCTCGCCGATGGCCACGTCAATGCCCAGGTGATGACGGCCCCCGGGCCGGGCCGTGCCGAAGAAATCACTGATGATGCCCACGCCGGGAGGCAGGAAGGCCCGGGAGACGAGGATGTCGTCCGGGGTGCGCAGGGTGCCGGCGCGCAGGATACGCACGCGCGGGTTCTTGAGGATCTCCTCCTTGACCACGGACACCGACTGCTCATATTCGTTCACGCGCACCTTGTCGGCGTACACCCGCTTCCGGCCCTGTTCTCCCGGGGCCTCCACCACCAGCTGGGTGCGGAGCATGGTGTTGTCCCTCTTGGTGACCACGGGCGGAAAGATGATCTGGTCGTAGACGTGCCGGTAGGAGACCTCCACGCTGATCAGGGGCTTGGGCACGGTCAGGGTGACAATGTCCCCCTGCTTCAAGCGCTGGGGATCGAGCGCGGGATTGGCGGCGATCAGATCGGAAAACGAGATGTTGTACCGTTTGGCGATCAGGTAAAACGTATCGCCCGCCTTGACCGTGTACTGCTCGATTTTCTGCGCCCCCCACAGCAGATACTTGAAGGCGTCGTCCACGTTCTTAATGGCCTCGTAATAGGAGAGGCCGGGTTCGATGGAGTAGGGCTCGAGAATGCGGACGTTCAGATTCTCGATCTTTTCATCCGACCGCTGGCGCGGGATGAAGTTGACGTTGAGCTTGCGGAGCAGCTCCTCCACCTCGGCCTTGGTCCGCAGGTAGACGGCGTCTTCGCCCTTCACCTTGAGGGTCCAGACCTTGCACTTGTACGTGACATTGGAGTGGAGCGCCTCGTCCAGTTTGGCCAGGCTGGAGAAGCGGTCCAGGGTGGCCTCGGTCGGCTCGTAGCTGATGGTGTCGTCTTCAAAGACGATGTCGATGTTTTTCTCCGCCTCCACCCGCCGTTCCAGAACGGCCAGCCGGGCCGCCACGTCCTTGGTGCTCTTGATCAGCCCGATTTCCCTGCCCTTGACCAGCAGCCGGAACCCGTCAATGTAGTCCACGATCACCAGGTTGAAAAAGAAGAGGCCCACCGTGAGGAAAAACAGCAGGACAAGCGGGGTGATCAACAATTTATGGGCTTTCAAGAAAGCGATGAGTTTCATGTACGTAAAGGGAAGGATACTGAAATACCCGGGAAAAGTAAAGATGAGGATATCCTGATTGAATACCGGCCGGACACATGATAGAATGCAAACCAATCGTGAAAGACACCCTGGCGCCCGTGGTCATCTTCTGTCTCGTCCTGGTCATCGTGACCGTGCTCGCGACGTTTTTCTTCATCGTCTCCCTGATCGGCGCCAAACTCTCCCTGCTTCCCGCCGTGACCTGGGAGATGATCCTCAGATTAGTGCCCGCGGCCCTGACGCAGATGCTCCTGCCGGCCACGCTGCTCTCCCTGCTCCTGTCCCTGGTGCGCGCCCGGCGCCGGCCGGGCCTGGTGCTGGTGACCTATCTGGCCCTGGGGGCGCTGGCGTTCGCCGTGCTCTTTCTGTCGCCGCAGGTGATTACCGGCTCCCTCGCCGCGGAAATCGGCAAGATCCGCGCCGCTTCCACGGTCGGCCTCCGCGACCTGGAGGAGCCCGGCAAACTGGTGACCCTGCAGGACGGGTATCTCTATTTTGAGAAACGGGACGCGGGCAACCTCTACTCCGGCGCGTACGTGGATACCACCGCAACCGGCACCCGCATCAGCGGCTTTGCGCGGGCCGGGCTGGTGCAGCGGGGCGGCGAGACGATCCTCACCCTGCCCGATCCGCCCCGCAGCGTGGTGCTCCGGCCCCGCGCCGGGGAAACCGGCTCTTTCACTCCCGACTCCCAGGCCGCCTCGATCTTCGGCCTGGCGGGGGAATTCAACCGCCGGTACCTGGACGCCGCGCACCGGCCGGCCGAAATGCTTTTGGTCTGTGTGCTGTTCACGGCCGTGGTTCTCTCCTCCTCGTTCTTCCTGCGCGCCACGCGCTGGCCCCTGGCCAACATTTTCATGACTTTGCTGGTTCTGGCCGGGATACTGGCCCTTTACAATTTCATCTCCCTCAAGGTGGTGGATGAGCTCGTCAAAATATTCGGGCCCCGGCCGGCCTTCATCCTGATCCCCACCGGCGTCCTGGCCTTTTTCGCCACTCTGTTTTTCCTGCTCGACTTCGTCTTCCTCCGGGAGAAACGGAAGGAGGCGGCCGGTGCGTAACCCGGTGGCCACCCCGGCCTCCGTCATCCTGGGGATTCTCCTCCTGGGCCTGGTCGCCATGGCGGTGATCACGTTCATTGGAGCAGGCCAGGCGGACTATGTCCTGGAGCAATCCCGGTCGGGATACATCTGGGGCACGGCCGTGCTCCGCTTCCTGAACGCGTTCATCGCCCTCCAGTGCGCGGGCGCCCTCATTGCCTACTCGCTCTTCCTGAGCGTACCTTCGTTCTTCGAGCGCAGAAGTTTTTTTCGCTACCTTTCCACGGTGTTCGTCTCCCTGGCGATTCTCACCGCGCTCTATACGGTGGGCGGCGAACTGGTCGGCCCCTCCATCAAAAACAGTCTGGCCGGATCGCGCAACCTGGGTCTCTTCTCCGAATCGCTGTTCACTTCCGCCCGCCGGATGAAGGCCGCCGGCGATCCGGTCACCGCCCTCGAATACCTGGACCGTTCGCTGGCCATTGACGGCGAGAATCCGAAAAAGATCGAGGAGCGCGCGGTCCTCTACAACAGCCTTACCCCCGCCCAGCGTGATCTTTATCTGGAGCGCACCACCGGCGAACGGCGGCGCGACCGCTTCAACCTGGCCGCCGTGCTGGAGCAGGCGCGCGACGCCCTGGCGCGGCGGGATTTCGCCCGGGCCTACGACCGGGCCAGCCTGATCTTAAGTCTGGATCCGGCCAACGCCGTGGCCATGCGCATCGCGGGCATTGCCGGCGACAAGAGCTACGCTTCGGCCGCCGAACGGGAACGCTCGGAGGAGCGGTCCCTGTTCCGGAAAAAGAAGCAGGGCGTGGAAGCCATGCGCTCGGGCTCGACCGCCGACCTCATCCGGGCCTATTTCATCTTTGTGGAACTGCACCGCCGCTATCCCCTGGACAAGCCCACGGCCGAATACCTGGAACAGGCGCGGACGAGTCTGGCCGATAAAGCGTTCTTTGTGGCTGAGGCTGAACTGGCCCTCTCCTTCCGGGACCTGGCCGACCGCGACATTGTATTTTTCAACACCGTGCAAGACAACGCGCGAGAACTGGTTTCCATTGAAGGCATGATCGCGGTGGGAGGCGAGCAGTATTTCCGGAACATCGAGGTGGCGGGTCTGGGAACGGGCGGACGCCTGCTCTACCATTACACCGCTCCCTACGGTAAACTGGTACGGAAGGTGACCCTGTCCACCAACGGCCTGGAGCGGCGGCAGACGGTCGACTATTTCATCACCATAAACGGGATCGGCCGGCTGGATCCCGATGTGCGCACGGGGGCAACCGTCCTCTCCGGGCGCCCGCCCCTGGACCGCGATCGCGGCCTCCTCCTGGGCGTGGACCCGGAAGTGCTCCACTCGTACACCCTGACCCGGGCGGATATTGAGGAGAAAAGCCTGGGCCAGCTGGCCGGACTCCTGCCGCCCCTGCAGCGCAAGCCCCTGTTCGCCGGGCACGCGCGCATGCATGAGCTCATCATCCGCGAGATCGTCCTGCACGTAAGCCGGCCCTTCCTCCTGCTCATCCTCACCCTTTTCTGTTTCTGCATCGGCCTCACCCAGAACGCGCGCTACCTCTCATCCGTGCCCAAGGCCGCCTATCTTTGGGTGCTCGTCATCCCCTTCGCCATGATCGCGATCATGGACGTCGTGCTTTTTCTCCACCGCATGAGTACGGTCTTCATTTATTACGTGCTGGGCGCGGTGGCGGGCACCATCACGATAGCCCTGCTGCACGTGTTCTTTCTGTTGGTGGCGTTGTTCAGGTTCAGCCGGAGAATCGGCGCGTCGCTGCGGCGGTAAGGCCTGTACTACTCTTCCTCCACCGCCCGGAGGGAGGCGCCCAGGGCGGTAAGGCGCGACACCAGCTTCTCATAGCCGCGTTCGATCTGGTAGACATTGTGAATGACACTCTTGCCCTCGGCGCAGAGGGCGGCGATGACCATGGCCATGCCCGCGCGCACGTCCGGCGAGGTGAGGTCCGAGGCTTTAAGGTCCGACGGGCCGCTCACCACGGCGCGGTGCGGATCACAAAGCACGATGCGGGCGCCCATGCCGATGAGTTTGTCCACGTAGAACATGCGGGATTCGAACATTTTTTCATGGATGAGCACGGTGCCGGTCACCTGGGTGGCGGCCACGAGCATGATACTCATGAGGTCGGTGGGGAATCCCGGCCAGGGGGCGTCGTCGATCTTGGGGATCATGCCGCCCATGTCGGGGCAGACTTCCAGTTTCTGACGGGCGCTTACCAAAAGCGAAGCGCCATCCGCCTCCCAGGCAATACCCAGCTTGCCGAAGGCGATGCGCGTCATGCGCAGGTGCTCGGAGTCCACGTTGCGGATCTCGAGCTCGCTGCCCGTGACCGCGGCCAACCCGATGAACGATCCCACCTCGATGTAGTCGCTCCCAATGCTGAACTCGGCGCCGTGGAGTTTGTCCACGCCCTCGATAGTGAGAATGTTGGAGCCAACCCCCTCGATGCGGGCGCCCATGGCGCAGAGCAATCGGCAGAGATCCTGGACGTGCGGTTCGGAGGCGGCGTTGCGGATCACGGTCCGGCCCCGGGCCAGCACCGCGGCCATGAGCGCGTTTTCCGTGGCCGTGACCGAAGCCTCGTCCAGGAAGATGTCGGCGCCGGCCAGCTTCTTGGCCTTGACCGAGATGACCCCGTCGATCTTTACGACCGCTCCCAGGGCACGGAAAGCCAGGAAATGGGTGTCCAGACGCCGGCGGCCGATCACGTCCCCGCCCGGCGGGGGCAGAACCACGTCGCCGCAGCGGGCTAAAAGCGGCCCGGCCAGCAGGATGGAGGCCCGAATTTTTTTCGATTCCTCGCGCGGGATCTGGCAGGTGGAGAGCGCGGCGGCCGTAATGCGCCAGGCGTTCTCACCTTCTTGATCCACGCGGGCGCCCAGACGTGAGAGCACCTGAAGCATGACCTGGGTGTCTTCGATCTCGGGGATATTGCGCAGCAGGACCGGCTCTTCGGTCAACAGCGCGGCCGCCAGACAGGGCAGGGCCGCGTTCTTGTTGCCCGAGGCCTTGACGCTTCCTTTGAGGGATCGTTTTCCTTCTATTTCATACCTGTGCATAACCTTCCCAACCCGACGACCGGGACGTCGGAATCAACGGAGCTCATTATCCCGCCCAATCATGGCAAAATGATGACCGTTCCGTGAATTGTGTCACCGCGCGGCCGCCGGCGCGCCGGCACGGCCCCCACAGTACAACCATCGGCGCGAGAAACCGGGTGAATGAGGGACGATTGCCGGGGAGCCCGTACTTGTGACGGGAAGCGAAAAGGGCTACACTGCTACCCATCATAAACACCGTATTACATCCATGTCAACGACCGGACGGCACGTCCGCCGGCGGCCCAACGCCGCCTAGTACACCGGAGGTATGGTATTCATTTCACGATTGAGCACTACCTGCTTCTCATCCCCCTCGGCTTTGTGGTAGGCGCCTACGGAACCATGATCGGCGCGGGCGGGGGGTTCGTGCTCATCCCCATCCTCCTCCTGTTGTATCCCCGGGAAGACGCTCACATCATCACCAGCATCTCGCTGGCGGTGATCTTTTTCAATGCCCTGTCCGGCTCCATCGCCTACGGCCGGCAGCGCCGTATTGATTTCCCCTCAGGTGTCATTTTGGCCGCGGCCACGGTCCCCGGGGCGATCGGAGGCGTGTTCGTTACCACGCTCATCCCCCGCGGCATCTTCGACGTGGTCCTGGGGATCATTCTCATCCTGGGCGCGGGCTTCATCGTCTTCTTCCCCGGGCGGGAGCGGCCATTGGACGGGACGGTCCGGAAAGGCCATTTCCACCGCGAACTGACCGAGCGGAACGGTACCGTCCACCGCTACTCCTACAACCTGCCCGCGGAAGAAGACGATGAAGGCGCGGTGGGATTCTTCTCCAGCCTCCTGGGCCTGGGGGGCGGCATCATCCACGTGCCCCTGCTCTCGCGGGTCTTCGGATTTCCCGTG
>CAYQRT010000183.1:0-6489 GCA_964419695.1 uncultured Spirochaetaceae bacterium
AGCGACAAACGGGGTACGATCTACGGCCTGTTTCATCTGTCGGAGAAGATGGGCGTCTCCCCCCTGGTGGACTGGGCGGACGCAAGGCCGGTACCAAAAAAACGGGTGGTGCTTACGGGAAACGACAGCGTGGTCTCCCGAGAGCCGTCCGTACGCTTCCGCGGGTTTTTCATCAACGACGAATGGCCGGCTTTCGGCAATTGGGCGGAGAAGCGGTTCGGCGGGGTCAACGCCGCCATGTACGAACACGTCTTTGAACTGCTGCTCCGGCTCAAGGGTAATTATCTCTGGCCGGCCATGTGGGCTTCCCGCTTTTCCGAGGACGGCCCCGGCCTGGCCAGTGCCGAGCTGGCGGATGAGTACGGGGTGGTCATGGGCATGTCGCACCACGAACCCTGCCTGCGTCACGGCGAAGAGTACCGCCACCTCCGGGGCCGGGACTCGATCTACGGCGACGCCTGGAACTTCAGGACCAACCACGGGGGCATCATTCGTTTCTGGGAGGACGGGCTTAAAAGAAGCGGACGGTTTGAAAACGTGATCACCGTGGGCATGCGCGGCGAGCAGGACACCGCCATCATGGGCAAGGGAGCCACCCTGGCGGACAATATAGAGCTGCTGCGCGACGTGCTGAAAACACAGAACGGGCTCATCCGCGAGCATGTGAATCCGGATCTTGAAAAGACGCCGCGGATGCTGGCGCTCTACAAGGAAGTGGAGGCGTATTTTTACGGCGATGAAAACACCACCGGGCTGCTGGGAAACGGGGAACTGGACGGGGTCATCCTCATGCTTTGTGACGACAATTTCGGCAACCTGCGCACGCTGCCCACCAGGGAGATGAGGGGCCACAAGGGCGGATACGGCATGTACTATCATTTCGATTATCACGGTTGGCCGGTATCCTACGAATGGATCAACAGCTCCTACCTGCCCAAGATTTGGGAGCAGATGACCACGGCCTATGATTTCGGGATCGACCAATTGTGGGTCGTCAACGTCGGGGACATTTGCACCCAGGAATTCCCCCTGTCGTTCTTCCTGGACCTGGCCTATGATTTTGACCGGTGGGGAACGTCCGCCGTCAACACCACGGACCGGTACACCAGGCAGTGGGTGGACCGGCAGTTCGCGGGACACGTGCCGGACCCGGAACGGGAGACCATCTGCGAAATCCTGACTGAATATACGCGGATTTCTTCCATGCGCCGTCCCGAAGCCATGCACGCCGGCGTCTACCATCCGGTGCATTACGGGGAAACCGACCGGATGCTCGCCCGGGTGGAAAAGGTTCTCCACCGGGTTGAAGACCTGCGGACCCGAATACCGGAAGCCATCCTGCCCGCCTTCTACGAGCTGGTGTACTATCCGGCCGTGGGCACCATGAACGTTCAGAGAATGCAGCTGTTAGCCGGCAAAAATAAGCATGCCGCGCGCCGGGGCAGCAGGGACGCCGACCGGCTGGCCAAGGAGGTGGGAAAATGCATTGCGCGGGACCGCCGGCTGGTGGAGGAGTATCACCGGATGGACGGCGCGAAATGGTACGGCATGGGGTTGTCGGAGCATGTCGGCTTCGTGAACTGGAATGAGGAAGAGTGCCGTTATCCGCTGCAGACGAAAATTGAACCGGCCAATAAACCGCGGGCCATCGTATCGGTCGTCGGTACCGATCAGTCCACCCAGGGAGGATCCTGGACGGGGAAAACCCTGTATCTGAACGATTTCAGGCGTCCCGACGTTGAAAACGCCGCGATCGAGATTGCCTGCGGCAGCGCGCAACCCATAGCGTATGAAATATCATGCGACAAACCCTGGCTGCGTTTTTCCGCCGTGAAGGGAAAGACCGCTTTGGCAGACAAGATCACCGTTACCATGGACAGGCGGGCACGGACGGATGATACACAGGCCGAGATCCAGGTCCGGGCGGCCGGCAATACGATAAAAATCCTGGTTCAAGCCGCGCCCGTGGCGATCCCGGCCGATCCCATGACGTTTGTGGAAACCGACGGGTATGTGGCCATGGAGGCTGAGCATTATCATACCAAGGGGGATACCCCGACGGCGGGATTCAAACGCCTGGCCGGGTACGGAAAAACACTATCAGGCATGAAAGTATTTCCCACCACGGCCTCGTTTACCCCGGGCCAAGACGCGCCATACCTGGAATATCGGTTTGTCGCCTCGCGGCAAGGGGAATACACAGCGGTGTTGTACATGGCTCCGTCCAACCCCGTTGCCGCCGATGGAGTGCTCTGTTACGGCATCCAGGTCAACCAAGGAGGTATCGTCGTCCAGGACGCGGTTCCCCGGGGACAGAAGGTGGGAGACCTGCAAAATTCCTGGGGGGAGGGTGTGTTGAACAATATACGCAAACGCTCCAGTACCATGACGTGCGTTAAGGGCATTAATGCGCTGCGTATCTACGCGATCAGCCCCGGTTTGGTCCTGGAAAGAATCGTCGTGCATCCGGCCGGGAACGAACCGCCCGAGTCTTGCCTAGGGCCTACGGAAAGTTTTTTTGTCAGTCAATAAAAAGATGCCCGGTGTGCGGCCTTCCATTCCTTGACTAAAAAAGCACCCCGGGATATAAGAATCCGATGCCGGAAATCCTGTTGCAATACAAAGGCCCCGGTAGTAGACTATGCTTAAAAATCAGATGATTTTGAAGCGTTTCCGATAATGATGGTTTTCTTTTTCCTTTCATGAGAAGATGCCACGCCGTCGGTGGCGGAAAATAAGAGCATTGGCTCTGGAGAATAATCACATCAAAGTGAAAAAACCGTCTTCTTAAAAAGGCCGGCAACCATCTGTTTGAGGGAGGAATTGACCATGTCATATATCGAATCCATGTTCGACATCAGAGGCCGGGTGGCCGTGATCACCGGCGGCGCCGGGGTGCTGGGCGGGGAGATGGCCCGCGGACTGCGCCAGGCCGGCGCCGAGGTCGTTCTGCTCGACCTGGCCCAGCCGCGCATCGACGAACGGTTGGGCGAGCTTTTTCCCGGGGACAAGGGCGTAAGCGGTTACGCCTGCAACGTGCTGGAGCAGGCGAGCCTGGAGAGGGTGCGCGACCTCATCATAGGCGCACATAAAAAAATCGATATCCTGATTAATGCCGCTGGCGGCAATATGCCGGGAGCCACCATTCCCGACGATAAAACCGTCTTCGACGTTTCGTTCGAGGGCTTCAAGGGCGCGGTTGACCTCAACTTCTTCGGAACCGTCCTCCCCTCGCTCGTGTTCGGCCGGTCCATGGCGCGGGGGAAAAAGGGCGCGATCATCAACATTTCCTCCATGGCCGCCACGCGCATGCTCACCCGGGTGGTGGCCTATTCGGCGGCCAAGGCGGCCATCGACAACTTCACCAAGTGGCTGGCCATGGAACTGGCCCGAAAATTCGGCGAGGGCTTGCGGGTGAACGCCATCGCCCCCGGCTTTTTTATCACAGAGCAGAACCGGTCGCTCTTAACCAATCAGGACGGTTCCTACACCGAGCGGGGAGACAAAGTGATCCGGCAGACGCCCTTCGGCCGCTTCGGCACGCCGCGGGAACTGGTGGGCACCATTCTTTGGCTGGCGAGCGACGCCTCCGCCTTCGTCACCGGCACGGTCACTCCCATCGACGGCGGATTCAGCATTTTCGCCGGCGTCTAGAAGATCAGAAACCCAGATGAGCGGCGGATTTATAACCAAAGACTTTCTGTTGGAGACGAAAACGGCGCGCACGCTTTATTTCGATTTCGCCGCCGGACTGCCCATCATCGACTACCATTCGCACCTGCCGCCCCAGGACGTGGCGCACGACCGCGTGTTCAATGACATAAGTGAAATATGGCTCGAAGGCGATCACTACAAATGGCGGGCCATGCGCGCCAATGGCGTGGATGAGTCTTACTGCACCGGCCGGAAAAGCGCCCAGGAAAAATTCATGCAATGGGCCGCCACCGTTCCCCGCACCCTGCGCAATCCTCTCTACCACTGGACGCACATGGAGCTGAAAAATCCGTTCGGGATCGACCGCCTCCTCGACTCCGGGAGCGCGCCGGAGATATTCCGGGAAGTCAACCAACAGCTTCAAACCAGATATTCCGTCCGGCGGCTGCTCCTCCATTTCCAGGTGGAGGTGATCTGCACGTCCGACGAGCCGCTCGACACCCTGAAGCACCACCGGGCCCTGGCCACCGAGGGCTTCCCCGTCAAGGTCCTCCCCTCCTTCCGGCCGGACACGGCCCTGCTGGTCGAACGGCCGGAGATTCACCGGCCCTTTCTAGGCGAACTGGCGGCGGCCGCGGGGTTCGCCGTTACCGACTTCGAGAGTTTCATCGCCGCGCTCAGGAAACGCCATGATTATTTCAACGAACACGGCTGCCGCCTCTCCGACCACGGCTGGGTGCGGGTGTACGATCTCGACTACACGACCGACCAGATCGAAGCCGTGTTCAAGAAAATTCTTTCGGGCGACGCGCTCGCCGCCGACGATGTGGCCCGATTCCGGACGGCCGCCCAGTATGAACTGGCCCTGATGGATCACGAAGAAAACTGGACCCAGATGTTTCACGTCGGTGCCCTGCGCAACGTCAATTCGCGCCGCTTCCGTGAACTGGGACGGAACACCGGGTTCGACACCATGGGCGATACCGAACTCGCTTCCGGCCTGGCCCGTTTTCTGGACCGATTGGACCGCGACGACCGGCTCGCCCGCACCATCATCTTCAACCTGAACCCCAAGGACAACACCGCCTTCGCCGCCATGATCGGCAACTTTCAGGACGGGCGTATTCCCGGCAAGGTGCAGTACGGTCCCGCCTGGTGGTTCCTCGATAACAGGGACAACATGATCGATCAGATGAACGCCCTTTCCACCCAGGGACTCCTGAGCAGGTTCGTGGGCATGGTGACGGACTCCCGCAGTTTTCTCTCGTTCTCCCGTCACGAGTATTTCCGCCGCATTCTCTGCAACCTGCTCGGTTCCGAGGCGGAAAGGGGCCTGTTGCCCGCCGACATGGACCTGCTGGGAAAAACCGTCCAGGACATTTGTTACCATAATGCCAAAGCGTACTTCCTCTTTTAAGCGGACCCCGGCGAAAAATACGCGGACGCGATTTCTTCCCTCATACCCGCGGCGAATGAAATGAACGGAGAGTGCCTATGACCGCGAAGCTTTCGCTTTACAGCCTGCCTGCCTCGATTCCAGCCGATACGCCCTGTGATATCAACAGCCCGGACAAGACAATCACCGTCCGCTTCGCAATGACGGCCGAAGGCTCGGCCGTCTACTCGATTTTATTCAACACCAAAATGATCCTTGCTCCCTCCCGGCTGGGGGTTATCCGCGAGGACGGTGATTTCTCCACGGGTCTCGAATTAGTCTCGGTCTCACGCACCGGCCGTATCAGGGAGACCTACACCTTGCGGTATGGTAAGAGGAAAAAATGTCTTTATCGGGCTACGCAACGCTCATTCCACCTGCGGAACGCGACCGGCGCCAAGCTCGACATTGTCTTTCGTGTGTCGAACGACGGAGTGGGTTTCCGGTATCATTTTCCCGAAAAATCAAGCGACGTAAAAAAAATAACCACGGAGGCGACGTCCTTTCACTTTCTCCCCGGCACCAGGGCCTGGCTGCACCATTGCCCCGATTCCAAGGAGGGCTGGTGCCAAACGCAGCCCTCGTACGAGGAAAATTACAGGATGGGAATGGTCGTCGGAACCGAGGCTCCCTTCCAGGCCGGTTGGGTCATGCCCGGCTTGTTCGCCTATGAAGGGCACTGGCTCACGGTCTCTGAGGCCGCCCTGGACCGGCATTACTGCGGCTCACGCTTGAGCCGGGAGGCGCCCGACGGCGAGTACCGCGTTAATTTCCCGCAGGCCAAGGAAGGATGCCCCGGAGGTCCCGTGCTGCCGGAATCGACGCTTCCCTGGCATTCCCCCTGGCGGATCATCGGCGTGGCGGACCGCCTCTCCGCGGTGGCGGAATCCACCCTGGGCACCGATCTGGCCGACCCGGCCGCCTACGACGCCTCCGCCTATGCCCGACCCGGCCGCGCCTCCTGGAGCTGGGTCATCCTCAAGGATGAAGCCACTACGTTCCCCACGCAAAAAGAGTTCATCGATTTCGCGGCCGATATGCATTGGGAGTACTGTCTTATTGACGCCTACTGGGACGAGAAGATCCCCCGCGACCGGGTCAAGGAGCTGGTGAGATACGCCCGGAGCAAAAATGTCGCGATTCATCTCTGGTATAACTCCGCCGGCTCCTGGAATACCACGACCTTGACGCCCAAGGATACATTGCTCACCGCCCGGTCCCGCGCCCGGGAATTTCAATTCCTCAAGGACATAGGCGTCGCGGGGATAAAAGTCGACTTCTTCGGCGGGGACGGGCAATCCATGATCGCCTATTACCTGGACATCCTCGCTGACGCCCATCGTTTCAGACTCATGGTGAATTTCCATGGATCGACCTTTCCCCGAGGCTGGCAGCGCACC
>CAYQRT010000184.1:0-6440 GCA_964419695.1 uncultured Spirochaetaceae bacterium
GTACCGCTGGGACCTGGACGGCGATGGCGTTTGGGACACCCCCTGGTCGCCGGACCACACGTACGCCCTCGGCGATTGTATCGACACGGTGGTTATCTCCGTGCAGGTCATGAACGAAGCGGGCTACGTATCCCGGGACAGCGCGGACATCATGGTTGAAAACGTTCCGCCCACCGCGGAAGCCGGTCCCGATATGATAGCGACCGTCAACGAAGAGGTACAGTTTCACGGAAGCACGACGGACCCGGGTGGCGGCTTCGTCTCGTGCCAATGGGACTTCGGCGACGGCACCCCAACGGGATACGGGCCCGACCCCACCCATACGTTCACCACCGCGGGAACATTTACCGTGACGCTGACGGCGATGGACAATAAAGGCGGTGAGGACACGGACAGCCTGCAGGTCAGGGTATTCGGCATCTCCCCCTTGAGTAACGAAAATCCGGCCCGACCCTGGACCAAGGTACAGGGGAATTTTACCCTGACCAACGATACCGCCATCATGAGTGAGGGGACGCTCTCCCTGAAGTTCAGCGGGACCGGCTATATGGTAGCGGGCACCACGGTCTTCGCCTCCAGCGAACTGGCGGGCTATTCGAACCAACTGAGTTTGGACGTCTACCTGCCGTCGCCTGCCGCCAATCCCTACTGGCTGGGACAGGTACAACTCATCATCACCTGCCCCAGCGCCGGTATGAGCAACCAGCTCGTGGCTCAGGTCGAGTTGACCGGTCTGGCTCTGGATACGTGGCATACGATTACGTTCAACCTGCCGCAATACGCCGTCAACCTGTTCGGCGGGACGTACAGTGACATTCGAATCAGCGTGGCCGTCAATACCAACCAGTCGGCGAGCAACCCGTATCGTATCGACGACCTGCGTTTCACCGGGACCATCGAGATTCCTCCTCCCGCTCCCGGTGCGAACCGGCTGGAGAATGTCTGGTCGGCCGCCACGGCCGCGCCCACCTATCTGACGCTGAACAGTACGGGTGAAAATTCCGGTGTTTCATGCCGGACCCTGTCCACGGGCTCGGCGAGCCAGCTCTGGGTCATGGAACCCGTAGAGGGTTTCACCGACCGGGTGCGGCTTAAATGCCTGTGGAACGACGGGAGCACGGATTACTATCTCACGGCCACGGGCACCTCGGGCTCCGGGGAAGGCGATCCGGTGGTGGGCAAGGCCCTGCGCGCCGACTGGTCCAGTCAGGTTTGGATCAAGGAAGCCGGCCGCGGCGGGAGCACCCGCCTCAAGAGCGCCTGGTCCATGAGTACGTACCTGACGGTGAAATCGGCCGATGACGGGGCGGCGGTGGTCTGCCAGTCCAACCATCCCGATTGGTCGAGCCAGGAATGGAATATTAAGTAAGTAAGTGATCCAGGCGTAAAGTGCATTGTCCGGAAGGGCCGGTTGGCATGGTCGAGAGAGGTTCGAAATATACATAATAATCCGGTTACGTTTCCTGCACGGAGGTATGAGATGGAAAAGGGAAGAAATAACGTTCACACAAAGGGGCGGCTGAGTCCTGCTTTTGGGCTCTGTATCTGCATCCTCTTCATGATTATCCCGGCGTTTTTGTCGGCGGAATCGCTGCGTTATGACTTGAACTGCGGCGGGTATACGCTGGTCGGCTCCATGACGCAAGGGTATACGATCAAAATGGCGGACACCGGCTTCGGCCAATTGCGTTCGCCGGGCGATCCCGCGCTCCCCGAGAAAATCATCGAACTGAGAGTGCCGCAGGAAGGCGTTGTTTCCAACATCAAGCTGACCGTGGACGACGCCGATGTCGTGCTTCTGCCGAAAGTTTATAACATTGCGCCTCAAGGCCCCGTGCTGTTGGAGGGGCTCGCTTCCTGGGGCGAGGGGAAATCCATCGTCAATGGAAAGAATACGTACGTGTACGACGTAAACGCCTTTTTCCCTGGTGAAACAATTGAACTGCTGCCGACCGTGACCAAAAAGGAACTGGCCGGTATGGACGGCCGGAGACGCATCTACCGATTGGTCCGCTATTTGCGTCTGGCATTCCACCCGTTCGCGTACAATCCGGTGGCGCGGCAATTGAAGCTTGCCAAGAGCGCTTCGGTCACCGTCAGCTACACCGTGGCGGCCTTGGATAAAATTCCTCCGGCCGTGGTTCCCGCGGCCCCCGCGGACTATGTCATCATCACCACCAATGCGATCGTCAGCGGCAGCACCATGCTGCAGTCGTTCGTGAATATGAAGGAAGCGACAGGACACACGGTGCGGATCGTGACCGAAGATGACTTCGGTTCCCTCACCGGCCAGGCGCCCAACGGCCGGGCGGAGAAGATCCGGCAGTGGCTTATGGACAATTACCTGGCGTTGGGTATCGATTACGTGCTGCTCATCGGTGATCCCGATCCCGATGACCCCCTCAATGAGACGGCGGATGACAAGATCGGCGACGTTCCCATGAAAATGTGCTACCCGGGTTACGCCGCGCCGGAAGACAGGAATTGTCCCACCGATTTCTTTTACGCGGATTTAGCCGGTAATTGGGATCTGGACGGCGACGGCCTTTACGGCGAATGCGTGTCCGCCGACCAGCCGAAAAGCCCGTCACCTGCGGTCGGACCCGACGTTTTTTCCGCGCGCTGGACCGGTAAAATCCAGTTCGATTATTCGGAATCGTATTCGCTCAGGCTTTTTGCGGATGACGGGGTGCGCCTGTACATCGACGGAGATCCTGTTCCTCTTATTGATGAATGGGCGGATCATGATTCCCCGCTGCTGTACAGCGGTTCCGTGGTCGGGACAACAGCGGGCCTGCACGACATTACGGTGGAATACTACAAAAACAACGGCGATGCCATGATAAAATTGTACTGGTTCAACGTAAATCATGACAAGGGACAGCGCATCGTTCCGGCCGATCATCTCTATCATTATGATCTCGCGACCGGCACGTACGTGCCCGGCGGTTTGACCGCCATGTACTACAACGCGATTGATCTTTCCGGGCCTCCCGTCATGATTGACGTCGGTATCATCAACAAGGTGTGGCTGAGCGGAGACTATGGAACGGGCGGCATGCAGCCGCAGGCCCAGGTCAGCGTGGGAAGAATACCGGTCTATCAGAACGATTACTATACGCTTGACGACGTTTTGACCAAGATCATCGCCTACGAAACCGATCCAAGTGATATATCCTGGCGTGAATCCGTGTTACTACCCATGAAACCCTTGGATACCGTGGTGCAGGGGTATACTTTGGGCGAGATCATCAAGACCAGCGTGGCGGATCCATACGGATACAAATCGTTCCGCATCTATGAAAAGGATTATGCTCCCTCCGGCCCCACGCCGGATCTCTGGCCCTGCACCTCGGACAACGTGGTGGCCGAATGGCAGAACCATTACGGCATGGTGACGTGGTGGACGCACGGGGGACCGGACGAGGCCAAGGATGTTCTCTACCTCTGGGACATAGAAAACCTGGATGACGCCTTTCCGGCCATTACGTTCCAGACCTCCTGTACCAACGGAAAACCTGAACGACACGACAATATCAGCTATGCCTTGCTGCGGCACGGGGGCATCGCCACCGTTTCCGGAACGCGGGTTACGTATTATTCGGGCGACCCCATCGGCGACATCAGCGACGACGCCAACCAGAACATGGCGTATTATTTTACTTCATACGTTATGGCCGTTTCCGTCGGGCCCCTGTCGGTGGGAGACGCCCTGAATCTGGTATACAGAAACATGAAAAAGGTTTCGGTTAACATGATGGCGTTTGTTATCTACGGCGATCCCGACTGCCGCCTGCTCAACACGTTTCCCCGCCAGCGGCCGGTGGCGGAGGCCGGGGGGCCGTATGCCTGCACCGAGGGAGAAAGCCTGGTATTGGACGCCGCCGGTTCCTCTGACCCGGCAGGCGGCAGCATCGAATATCGATGGGATACCGATGGAGACGGCATTTTTGATACGGAGTGGTCGTCGGACCGCAGGCACACCATCGATCTCTGCGACAAAACAGTGGTAGTCACCGTACAGGTCAGGAATGAGATCGGCTGCGTTTCCCGGGATAGCGCGACCGTTACGGTCGGCAACCTCCCGCCCGCCGCGGACGTCGGTCCGGATCAAACGGTGTATGTCAATGTGACCACACGCTTCACCGGCAGCACCACGGATCCGGGCAATGACGTTAAGAAGTATTTGTGGGATTTCGGTGACGGCAGTTCGACCTGCAACTGGACGCTTACTCCCACCCATACGTACACGGCCGAGGGGACCTATACCGTCACCCTGACCGTGTGGGACGATTTCGACGCTGTGGGCTCTGATACCCTGCAGGTCACCGTGTCGGGCATCTGCCCATTGAGCAACGAAAACCCGGCCCGGCCCTGGACGAAAATAACGGGTAATTACACCCTGCAGCCGGATACCGGCCTTAAAACCGAAGGGAACATTTCCCTCAAACTCAATGGAACCGGATACATGGCCGCCGCCACCACCGTCTTCTCCGCCAACGAAATAAGGACCTATTCGGACCGGCTCAACCTGGACATCTATATGCCTTCCCCGGCCTCCAATCCCTACTGGCTGGGCCATGTCTTGCTCTTTATCAACTGTCCCAGCGCCGGTGTCTTTAATCAGTATATAGGCCTGGTCGAGTTGACCGGACTGTCCCTGGATTCGTGGCAGACGCTCAATTTCATGCTGCCGTCGCATATCATCGACCTGTTTGCCGGTTCGTCTAGCGACATCCGGATAAGCGTCGTGGTCAATACGAGCCAGTCGTCGGCCAGCCCGTATCGCATCGACTACCTGCGTTTTGGAGGTGAAGTCATGGTCAAACCTCCCGTCCCAAGCGCCAACCGGCTGGAAAACGTCTGGTCGGCCGCCACGGCCGCGCCCACCTACATAACGCTGAACAGTGCGAGTGAGGACGCGCCGGTCTACTGCCAGACCCTGCACGCGGATTGGGCGAGCCAGCAATGGATCATGGAGCCCGTGCCCGGATTGACCGACCGGGTGAGGCTTAAGTGCCTGTGGAACGACGGGAGCACGGATTACTATCTCACGGCCACGGGCACCTCGGGCTCCGGGGAAGGCGATCCGGTGGTGGGCAAGGCCCTGCGCACGGACTGGTCCAGTCAAATGTGGATCGTGGAACCCGGCCGCGGCGGGAGCACGCGCTTTAAGAGCGCCTGGTCCCTGAGCACCTACCTGACGGTGAAATCGACCGACGATTTTTCCGCCGTGGTCTGCCAGCCCGATCATCCCGATTGGTCGAGCCAGGAGTGGAACGTCAAGTGACGGTCAACGGCAGGTGGCTTCCTTTTGCGCTGGTTTCCGCCCGGCAGCGCACAAGCATTTTATGGGTTTCTACTTTATTGTAGCATTCGCACCACTCTTTTATATTGATTTTAATCGTCCACGCCGCTTGGCGTGGACGACAGCTTGAATCATAACCAGTAAAGTATCTCCCATCTGAAAATGAACGGATATTTTCTCATACAATGACAGACGGTAAAGGAGAGAAAAATGAAAAACCCCATTATTTTTCCCATTGTACTGATTGGTGTGCTGACATTTTTTCTTACGGGATGTCCGGTCCCTGATTTTGAACATGCAACCCGTGTACAAAAAAACGCTCATTCTTATGATTCTGAAAATATAGTAACGGCGCTTGCAGAAATTAATGGTGAAATAAGGGAAGTGACGTATGAAATCATTAATGGCAAGAATATCTACCAGGGAGATATTGTTATTCCGGATGAAGACATTATTGGCAAGAGCAAAAATTCCAGCCGCTCCATTATCCGTACAAACAGGAAATGGAACGCCGAAACAATAAATTTTAGCATAGCTGATGATGCTTACAACAGACGAACTATCCTGGGCGGAATAAGAATGTGGGAACAAAATACGGGAATCAACTTTGTGGAAAGTTCCTCCGGCGATCATATAAATTTCATCCCTTCCGCCGATTCTACCTGCTCTAGCGCGGTTGGCAAGCATGGACCGGTGCATGATATTGCAATTTGCCGCATGGCGGACGATTTTCATGTTGCCCATGAAATCGGCCATGCCTTGGGTCTGGAACATGAGCAATGCAGGGCTGATTGGGATGATCATATTGAAATTCTTTGGGATAATATTATTGAGGGACGTGAGCATAATTTTGAAGTGAAAGATACTTCCAGCCATCTTGTTATCGGTCCATTTGATTTTGATTCCATCATGCTTTATTCTTCACTGGCTTTCAGCAAGAATGGAAAGCCTACCATTACGTCCAAGGATGGAAGCGCCTGGTTTGAGAATAGAACATTATCCGGCTGGGATCTGCAGGGATTTAATTATCTGTACGGGGGTGACTATACGTATTTGGCGGGTGACTTTACCGGTGACGAGCGTACAGACCTGATTCGGGCCCACGACCATGCCGCCAAAAACCGGTTGTTCG
>CAYQRT010000185.1:0-6436 GCA_964419695.1 uncultured Spirochaetaceae bacterium
CTGGTATAGACGTGCGAAGAGCTTCGAGAAGAACGGACGATTTGATGAAGCTCTCAAAGCATACAACACCGCTATTGATATGAACAAGGATTATGCACACGCTTGGTTTTACAAAGGCAAGCTGCATTTTCAGCTTGGCCAATATAGCGAGTGTGTTGAATGTGCAGAGAGAGCTCTGAAACTCGCCCCAGATTGGTCCGACCATTGCAACAAGATGTTGGCTGATGCCAGATCTCGTTTGGCTAGCTAGTCGGTCACACTTCTTACAATCTCTTCAATGGAATCAGCAACATACCGAGTATCAGATTCGCTGACCATTCGGTTCAGCACGAATCTAGTTCGTGTGCCGTAGGCACCATACACAAGAACCCCTTTTTCTTTTAGTGAACTAGCAAAAGCTTCTGCGTTAATTCCTAGGTTGTCCAGTTTAACAAAAAGAATATTCGAGTCTGGAGCTTCAACAGAAAGTTCTGGGATTCTGGCAAGCCGTTCATATAGAAGTTTGGTATTTGCATGGTCCTCTTTCAATCTATCTACCATTTTCTCAATTGCAATTAGTCCTGGTGCAGCAATGATACCTGCCTGACGCATTCCTCCACCCATCTTCTTTCGATTCCTATGAGCCTCATGAATAAACTCTTCAGTGCCTGCAATTATTGACCCTACAGGAGCTGAGAGCCCTTTGCTCAAGCAAATCTGAACAGAATCCACATTCTTCACGAGAGAACTTGCAGGTATGTCTAGAGCCACAGCTGCATTGAATAGTCTAGCTCCATCACAATGAATTTTCATATCATATTCTCGTGCTGTATCAGCTAAAGCTTTGACCTTGTCTGGGGTGATAACCACTCCCCCTGCATAGTTGTGCGTGTTCTCGACAACTACCATCGACGTCTTCGCATAGTGCGCATCATCTGGAGAAATCACTGATCTCAGTGTTTCTGGTTCGATATAGCCACGGACACCCACCACAGGCTTAGGAAAGAGGCCTCCAAGAGATGACATTGCACCACCCTCGAATTTGAAGGTGTGCGACTCTTTCTCGACCACAATCTCGTCTCCTCTATGAGTCTGAGAAAGAAGTGATACCAGATTCCCCTGTGTGCCTGATGATACAAGAAGTGCTTTTTCCTTCCCAAGTATTTTTGCAGCCTTGTCCTGCAATTCATTAACTACCTGATCTTCACCTGCTACATCATCTCCTAGGCGACCATTCGTATGGGCCTCCACGATGGCCTGAATCATTTCGTCGGTGGGCAAGGTGAATGTATCACTACGAAGGTCTATAGGCTTCATGGGCTTTTCTGGAACAGACTCCGGAATTAGGTTTGTGGTTGGTACAGTTAGGAATGATTATAGGGCGGAGCAAATCCAGACCGCGGTCGTCAATCCGGAAGGTGCTTTTGTCTCTTGGAGAATCCCAAAGCAAGCTACATGAACAGGGTTCGCTTGTTCAGAAAGGATGCCCGTCTTTTCATTGCTTCTAATGCATCTTCTTCGTTTGCTTTTGGAATAAGCAATGTGATTTTCAATCTCTATATGGTAGATGCTGGATTTGGAGAAGATTTCTTGGGCTTCTTCTTATCAATCTCAATGTTTGCAACAGCAGCCATCGCAATCATTGCGGGGATGTATACAGATCGAAAAAGTCGAAAGATGATAGTTCTATTCTCGAGCTTCACCAGTTTCTTTATGATAGTAATTCAATACGCTACCCTTGACCCACTGCTCTTAATGTTCTCACAGGTGTTTCTTGGGCTTTCAGGTGCTTTCAGTCAAGTTGCGTGGTCTCCATACATTACCGATCTTTCATCCAATGAAGAACGTGCGCATCTCTTTGGATTTAGCAGTGGAATAGGCCTACTTTCAGTTTTGGCTGGGAATCTACTTGGAGGTTTCCTGCCTGGGTTCTTACTCTCACAGTTCAGCCTAGTCGTGAATCTATTCTGGGCCTACAGAATCACCTTGTGGTTCAGCTTGGTTCCAGTTCTTCTCTCTGGTCTTCTTGTTATTCCTATGACCTATGATCAATCACAATCTCGCATCCCTCGAATAGGCTTCCAGAATGTTCGGAATTGGAGATTCATTGGGAAATTCGCTGGTACTGTTAGTTGTGTAGGTCTTGGAGCAGGGATGATCGTTATGTTCTTCAACATCTTCTTCTCACAAGAATTCGCGGCAGATTCTTCACTGATAGGAATAATTTTTGGAATCAATACGGTTGTCTTAGCAGTGGGCAACTTTCTAGCTCCTGCAATGTCTGAAAGGATAGGAAAAGTTCGAACTGTCGTGATAACTGAAGCCCTTTCTGTTCCATTTCTATTGATGATATCATGGGCACCCGTTCTTTGGTTGGCAGTCGTTGCTTATGTTTCAAGAACAGTCCTCATGAATATGGGTGGTCCTGTATCTAATGCATTCTTTATGGAGCAGTTGGAAAAAGAAGAACGAGCGACCGCTATGGGCATAGTTCGGAGTGGCGACTCATTCGTTCGTGGAGTTGCATCAAACATAGGAGGGATGCTTTTGGCGGCAGGACTGTACAGATTACCATACATACTTGTTTCAGGACTGTACATTCTGTCGGTAATACTGTTCTATGGGTTCTTTAGAAATCAGGAAATTTCAGATCAGCTGAAAACGCTTGAAATTCTTATTGAAGAAAGTGATGAAGACGAATTCGAGATTACGTAGGTATTCTTGCTGCTCTACTTGCTGAAGTAGATCTGAGTAGCTCTCTGCATTATTTCTTCATCCGCAGGAAAAACAAGAGGTATCGCTCTATATGTGCTGATACATGGATTACCATTTGCTACGTGAAAGACAACACGCGGTTTCCCTGATTCCGTATGATGCTCAACTTCAACCATATAGCTCATAGATGTGGCAAGATCTCCTTCGGAACGCGCATGTCGGCATATGCTATCTTGTCCCTGAGAATTGCCATGATCTTTGAGTAACGCAAAGATATCTTCTATTTTGGTGCTCTGTCGTATAATCTCGTATCCTCGTTCTACTCGCTTCACTGAGGCTTCATAAATCTCAGATTCTCCCATCTCAGCTCTGAGAGCGTCTTCTGTATCAAGCATAATGTGGTGACCTGTACGAAGCACTTTCCGTTGTGACCACTCTATGGAATGTTCTCCTCCCGCGATTTCTATGACTAGCATACTATCTCCATCTGCAAGGATGAGATTTCCCCATTGGTACTTCCTTCCCTTCTTTAGGTGGTCCACAACGAGTTGAAGGCCATCCTCTGCATCTTTGGCAAACATTAGAATCTGTTCAGCGAGGATGTGGCATGATGGTTCATCTGTATGCCGAACGTGTGTGTTGGCAACAGATAATCCATGTCTGTTAACCCCTATTGCAAGGCCAGAAACTTTTCCAGTAACAGCATCAATACCTCTGACACCGAAACAATCAACATCATAGAATAACTCATCTCTATGTTCCTCAATTCTAAGGTCTCGGTTCTTGAATAGTAGAGTCCTATTCGCATCAGGTAGAATAACTGCGCCTGCAAAACTCGGCATGAAAACCACTCGCTGAATTATCGCAATGTCCGTATAATATAAGTCAATTCTGAATAGATATCAGTAGGGCTTTTCGGACAAAATCCGAATATATCAGCGGTGTTCAGGTCGTGATTGATAAACAGAAAATCAAGAATCTTGTTAAGGACAACGAGATAAATCCACGGATAATTGTGGAATCGGAAGTTCATTCTACTAACCTATATGCCAAAGACTTGATTGCCAAAGGCTTGAACACCAATACCATTATTCTAGCAGAGAAACAGGGTTCAGGAAAAGGACGATACGCCCGGCAATGGCACTCTCCAAAGGGAGGCCTCTACATGACAATAATGCTCCAGCCAACCAATTCCGTTCTTTCATACCCTCTCTATGGATTTGCATTGGCATGTGCAGCTGCTCGCGCATTGGAAGATTTGAATGGTCCCCCAATCTCCCTGAAGTGGCCCAACGATCTTCTATCAAGGAAAAGGAAAATTGGTGGGATTCTGTCTGAGTTGATTACAACTATGTCTGACTATCCCAAACTAGTCATGGGGATTGGAATCAATGTCAACAATGAAGTATCTTCGTTTCCCGAGTCAATCAGAAACATATCCACGTCGGTAGTATCTGAAACAGGTAGACAACTTGTGATAGAACATTTGGCGGCCAAGATTGTCACTTACCTAGATGATTACCTCTCCAAAGGTAGTGAACCTTCAGGGATTCTTAGTGAATTTAGAAAAAGATGTACCACTCTTGGGCGTCAGGTAAGAGTAGATGCAGCGGGTCAGTTGTTGTCAGGAAGGGCTTTGGATGTGACATATGATGGTTCTCTTATAGTTCAAGACCAATATAATAAAGAGCATATTGTATCCGCTGGAGAAGTAAATTATCTGAGGAGTGGCCATTAGCTTGGATCCGATTGTTATCAAGGTACTACCCGCGCAGGTGGATGAACTTCGAGTAGCCATACTTGATTCTGAGAATACTCATCCAACTAGGACTACCAGCGATTATGAAGCATTCAGATTCTATCACGGTGATGGCCTCATAATCGGGTACAAATCCGGAAAGATTGTTGCAAATTCAGTAGGGGCTGGCGGTCTCTTAAAGCGAATAGCACAAACACTTGAAAGGACAAATATTGACACGATCACAATTGGTTCTGATGAAGCTGGAAAGGGTGAATGGTTGGGCCCCTTGACAGTAGCGGCGGTTGCTCTTAATGAAGAGCAGGCCGCATATCTTCGCAGTGTGGGAGTAATGGATAGTAAGGACCTCTCACCGAGAATGATTGGTGAACTTGCATACGAAATTGAAGAGCACTCACTAGCAATAGAGTCCATTCTCATACCCCCTAATTCGTTCGAAAATCTATTGGACGAGATGCATGGAGAGGGAAGAAATCTGAACGACCTCCTAGCATGGGCTCATGCCAAGGCAATAGAAGGAGCATTCGGAAAAATCGACACAACTACACATACCGATATTCGGATAGTTGTTGATGAGTTTGCAGAAGAAAAGACCCGTATAAGAATTGGCGAAAAAATTGATTTGAATACAGTGGAGCTAATTCAGATGCATCGAGCAGAATCAGTAACAGCTGTGGCTGCTGCAAGCATAATGGCTCGAGACCGACGTGATGACTGGATCGACCAGGCATCTGTAAAGTTGGGATTTGAGCTTGTCGGGATGTCTCCTGCTGAAGCGTTGCAACGAGAAGAGATTGAGGAATTTGCCAAGGTATCGTACTTACGTGATAAACAAAACTGAGCAAACGTGGGATAACTTAACCTACATGCTGATTATTATTTTCTGAACCATCGTGTTTTCTGAAACACAAGCATATTTTTGGTATTGGACCGCAGACATGTTTCTGAGTTGAAGAAGGTATTCACGGTGAGGTCTAGGAGTTTGAATGCTGGAAAATGTGCTGCCTTGTTCATTGCATTGGTAATATTGATTCTGCCAATTTTGAGCCCTGTTTCTGCGCAGATTACCCCCTCTGGAGGAATTAAGAATGGGCCTTTTGTTGACAAACTCCTATTCTCGGTAATAACCCAAGATGATGAGGTAGTAGAAGCCCTGCTTGAAGATGATGTTGACATCATAATGGATTATGTAGACCCCTCATTTCTTGGCACTCTTTCAGATGCAGAAAACATCGAAGTTGCCGAGGTGCCTCGAAATGGGTATGGATACATTGTCATCAATTGTGCCAAATATCCCTTAAATGAAACATCATTTCGTCGTGCATTAGCTTTTGCGCTTGATAAAGACCAAATATCAGAGGATGTGTGGGATGGTCTATCCAATCCTCTGGATTCGCCCGTCCCACAAGGTAATCCATTTTCTATTGAAGGACAGCTTGATTATTCCTATTATGAACCTAATGCGGAAGAGGGAAATCGTATATTGAACCAAGCTGGCTTCGATCTAAATGAAGAAACAGGTTATCGCTTGGCTCCGAATGGCGATAGTCTATCGATAGATATCGAAGTTGCACAGAGCTCAAATATCGCTATTGGAGTGGGTGAAATAGTACAAAAAGCATTGCTATCTCTTTCCGTCAATGCCACTCTAATGATTGTGGATTTTTATGAATACCTCAACCGGCTCTATTTTCATGGCGATTTCGATATCGTGTTTTTGGGCAGAAGTTTCAGCAGTTTTAATGTTGATTGGCTAGCCTACGAGTATTGGTCTGAATACGCTGATGAATCCTACTGGAACTTTCCGATTTGGAGGAATGCTTCATACGATTCGTGGCGCGACCAGCTTCTTCATGGTACTAACTACGATGAGGTTTATGAGGCATTATTTGAGATGCAGAAAATCTGGATACATGAATGTCCCGAGATAATTTGCTATCAGAATGTGCTTCTTGCCGCCTATCGTACGGATAGATTCGCAGG
>CAYQRT010000186.1:0-6402 GCA_964419695.1 uncultured Spirochaetaceae bacterium
AATCTTGGGGGCACCTAAAAACTTTAGTGAAAATAATATTTTTCTTTGCGACTTTTTCCCTCAAGTATTCCGCCTGAGTGCCGACCAAATAAATGAGGGACATGAAAATGATCCTCATTTAAGCGGTATGCTCTCTTTGACGTCCAGGCATACCGTTTTTTTTTGGCCTGAAACCCGAATACCATCGGAAAATTATAAATGAGAATAATGTGGTATCCTGATACCGGTCTCCGTGCGCGCTCGAGCCGCTGGGGCCGACGATTCCGCGTCAACCCTATTGAACCCGGAAATAATGTCTGTTGATATAGGCGATCCGCTCCCGCGCCGGTCCGTAATAGGGACTTTCCGGGAACTCCTTCACCACCCGGCCGTAATATTCACGCGCCTTCTTGAAATCCAGATACGCGGCGACCAACTCGTGCAACTGCCCCAGCCTGAAATAAACTTCCGCCAGGCTGCTTCCCGTGGGATAGCGGAACTGGTAGGCCGCCAGCAGCCGGTAAGCCAGATCATGGTCCTGGAGGTCGTCGAGCATGCGGATAAGAATTCCTAATTCTTCTTCCGTGGGAAGGTTTTTAACGGTCAGCACGGCCCGGATCAACCCCGCCAACGACCGGCGATCGCCCAAACCGGCGGAGGCGCGGATGAGGCCCAGAATCGCCTTATCCCGCCACTCTTTTTTTTCACCCAGATTTTTGGTCCAGAAAAGCACGGCGTTTTTGTAATCCTTCTCGCGCAGGGCCAGGGAGGCGATCAAGTGATTGAGTTCCGGATCGCCCTCGGCGTAGGAGGCCAGCAGTTCCTGGAGGGCCTGGCTGAAATTGCCCAGGTCGTAGAGTTTGAGCGCGTAGGCCCGGCGTTTTTTCCGCTCATCATCTTCCGATTCCCGGCCGCGCGCGCCCATGGCCGCGTCAAACTCCTTCTCCGCCACCACCTTGACGTCGATCGTCTCGCGCTTGATGATTCCCCGGGTATTATCCTGGTATTGAAAAGGCAGTGAGTATTCGCCGATGCGACGGCCCCTGAATTTGAAGAGCGTCTTGTTGCCTTCGATGGTCCGGCTCAGGTAGTCCAGGCCGGAACCCTCGGGCGGCAGTTCCAGACAGAGCCAGCCGTTCTCCCGGAAGGAGATTTCGATGTCGTCACCCTGACGGGCGAAAATGGTGCGCGCCGGGTCCCGGGAGGACGCGGCTTCGGGCGCGGGCGTGTTCACCACCCGGCGCACGGGCGGTTTGACCGGCGCGGTCCGGGCGATTTCGCGGACCGGCGCCCGGGTGACCGGGCCGGTGTCCGCGCGACGGGCGGCGTTCCGGCGGCGCCGGTCCAGTTCCGCCCACCAGGACTCAAGTCCCCGCCGCACCGCCTGCGAAACGTGCGCCGCGTAGGCCTTGAGGTACCGGATGGCATTATGACGGTTCTGCGCCGGGCGCGGCAGCGGCAGGCTGTCCACCGTGACCGAGGCGTCTTTCTCGTCCGGCCGGACGATGTCGGTCACCGCCGCCTGAGCGTTGCCGTGCTCTCCCGCGGCGGGCCGGAGACCACCGGCCGTGGCGCAGGAAAAGACGCTCACGAACAACGAAGCCGCTAAAAGCAATGTCAACGGATGTTTCATGATCCCCTCCCCTTTATGTCTTTTTTTACCTATTGTATGTCCTCAAATAACCTCTCAATATTCTTATCGTTCAATTTTCTCAGTTTCTCAAGTCCGATGCGCTCCGGCGGCACCCAGAAGCGTTCGATTTCCTTCCGGTCCCAGCGTTCGCTCCGTTCCCGAAAGGGCGGAACATCCGTCCGGCCCAGGCTCTCCTCCGGAGCCGGCAGGATAAAATTACTCAATGTAAGTCGGGTACGCTCGGGCTGCGCTTCCCGCTCGACCGCCTGCGGCGCCGGCGATTCCTGTGCCACCGCGGCCGGTTCGACCGGACCCTTGACCAGTGAGCGGATGGTCCCCGCCAGTGCCGCCGTAAAGAACAACACCATCAGGCAGGCACCGCCCGCGCCAGCCGTCACACGCACCACCCCGATAAAGACCTTTTTTTCTTTCTTGTCGAAAAAGAAATCCTCGCCTTTCAGGTGCGCGGGCCATTTACGCATGTACCGTTGATTCTTCTCCGTCCCTTAATTTGAGGGTGACTAATTTTGAAACACCCGACTCTTCCATGGTAATGCCGAGAAGGCTGGAGGCGCTCGTCACCGTTTTCTTGTTGTGGGTGATGACCAGAAACTGTGAAGCGCCGGCGAATTCGGAAAGCATGCCCACGAACTGCCCGATGTTCTTGTCGTCCAGGGCCGCGTCGATCTCGTCCAGCACGCAGAAGGGCGACGGTTTGACCCGGTACATGGCGAAGAGCAGGGCGATGGCGATGAGGGACCGCTCGCCGCCCGAAAGCAGGGCGATGTTCTCCAATTTCTTTCCCGGCGGCTGGGCCAGGATATCGATGCCCGATTCGAGCACGTGCTCCGGGTCGGTAAGGCGCAGTTCCGCGCGTCCGCCGCCGAAGAGGCTGCGAAAGGTGGCGTGAAAATTCTTTCGGACCTGGGCGTACGTCTCCTCGAAGCGGCGGGTCGACTCTTCCCGAATCTTGCGGGTGATCTCGAGCAGGTCCAGCTTGGCCTTTTTCAGGTCCTCCAGCTGGTTGGAGAGGAATTCGAACCGCTCGCGCACCTCGTCGAATTCCTCCACCGCCATCAGGTTGACCGACCCCAGTTGGGCGATCTCGTCCTTGATCCGCGCGTAATCGGCCTTGAGCTGCTGCTGTCCCTCGGTGATCTCGAACATGCGCGCCTTGTAGTCCTCCAGGTCACGCGAGTACCGGTCCTTGAAGTTGTCATTGGTGTTGCGGATTTCAGCCGTGATTTCGGCCAGGATCATCTGGACCTTTTCCACCTTGGACTGGACCTTTTCCAGGGCCTCGATCTTTTCCTTGAGGAGGCGCTCCTTGGAAAGCAGGAACTGGTTTTTCTCCTGGATCTCCTTCTCCAGGCGGGAGAGGTTCTTCTTCAGCTCCTTTTCCTCGTCCTCGGACCGCCGGCGCCGGTTCTCCAGCTCCTTGACGTTGACCTTGATCTCGGCGCTGGATTTTTTTGTCTGTTCGATCTCCCGGTCATTGGCCGCTTCCTGGTGCCGTTGTTCCTCCACCTCATGATCCAGGCGGGCGCGGTCCTCCTCCTGCACGCTGATCTTGGTGAGCATGGTGGCCTTGTTGACGCGCAGTTCGGAGAGGGTGTTTTTATATTCGTCTATCTTTTTTCCCAGGCCCGCGTTCTCTTCCTTCAGCTTGTCGATGGACTGCCGGTTGGCGGCTATCTGCTTGAGGCCCGCGCTGATCCGTTCGTCGATGGCCCGCTTCTTGGTGATGATGCCCTCGGGGGCCAGAAATTCGTCCAGGAAGGAAGCGGACGTCTTGCGGTATTTCTGAAAGAGCTTTTCCAGTTCGGAGAAATTGCCCTCCAGGTCGGCCAGGTAACGGTGAAGGCTGGCTATGCCCTGCTCATTCAATGTGCCGATGGCGCGGGCGTCGTCGAGCAGGGCGCGTTTGGCCTCCAGGTGCCGCTTGACGTCCGCCAGGAGCTTGTCGAGCGCCTGCTCCAGGACCCGGCGTTCCTGGGCCGAGTACCCCGTCTCGTTGAGGCGCCGGTCGAGCTCGGTGACGATGTCGTCCGTGACCGCGCGCAGGGCGTCCCGTTCCTTTTCAATCTCCCCCTCCAGGCGGGTATTCTCATCCGTCAGGCGGGCGGTCTGGTCGTCGTTTTCCCGGATGCGGATCTGGGCCGTCTCGATGTGCTGTTCAAAGGCGCCGATGTTCCCGTCGATGCCCGCGATCTCGCCCCGCAGGCCGGCGATCGACTGCTCCTTGACCGACTTTTCCTTGAGCAACCGTTCGATTTTTTCGCGGATGCTTTGCTTGCGCGCCTCGTCAAACTGGACCTTGCGGTCCAACTCGGTGAGCCGCTCGCCCAGGATCTGGATCTGGGTTTCCCAATTGTTCTTTTCGATGTCGATGCCGTAGAGCTTCTTCTGAATCTCGATCAGGTGCGACTCCATGGTGTTCACCAGGTCGATGTTCTTTTCCAGAAGCCCGTTGATCTCGTCGATGTCGGTGCGGATCACGTCGCGGGACTCAGACTGGCCGGAGAGTTCCCGCTCCCGCTTCTCCTGCTCCTCCAGGAAGGACTTGAGCTTGAGGAGCTGCATGTCCAGCTCCAGGGCGAAGAGGTTCTCGTTCAGGGCGCGGTAGGCCACGGTTTTTTCCGACTGCCCCTTGAGGGTATCATAGCTGCGCCGGACCTCGTTGAGGATCCCCTCGATCTGGATGATGTTCTCCTCGGTCTTCTCCAGCTTTTTTTCCGCCTCCAGGTTCTTCATCTTGTACCCGGTGATGCCCGCCGCCTCCTCGAAGATAAAGCGCCGGTCCTCGGGTTTGTGGGAGAGGATGGAGTCGATCTTACCCTGCTCCATGATGGAATAGGCGGTCTTGCCGATGCCGGTGTCGAAGAAAAGTTCCCGCACCTCCTTGAGCTTGGTGGGCGTGTTGTTGATGGAGTACTCGCTCTCCCCGTCGCGGAAGATGCGGCGCTTGACCGCGATCTCGGACATCTCCACGGGGAAGAGGTTGTCGTCATTACAGAGAGTCAGGGTGACCTCGGCCACATTAAGCGCCTTGCGCGATTCCGTGCCTGAGAAGATGACGTCCTCCATGCGGTCGGCGCGGAGGTTCTTGGTGGACTGTTCGCCCAGCACCCACTTGATGGCGTCGAGGATGTTGCTCTTGCCGCAGCCGTTGGGCCCCACGATGGCGGAAACGCCGTCGCGCATTTCGATCCTGGTCCTGTCGGCGAAGGATTTAAACCCAAAGAGTTCGATACTTTTCAGGATCACGCTGGCTCCCAGTTTGGCGGAGTATGTGCAACGCCCTCCCGACCGCCGCCCGGCGGCGCGCCCCCACTCCAGGAATTCGTCACATTGGCTTTATCTGATGGGGACAATCATACCATTCCCCTTCTCGAAAAGCAAGGGGAACCAGGGCGGGGGGTTGCGGGCGGCATGACCGGTATGCTAAAAATATTCCCATCAGTCCGTAGTTCACAACTGCGTACGGAAGAATTCCCCCTTATGTAACCATCCCATTCCCGGCCTGTTTAGTATATAATCGCCGGATACACGCCCCCGAAGGCCGCGGGTACCGCAACCGGCCGGTGAATCAGGACGGCCGGTTGAATAAGGAGTATATTTCTGTTATTATGGCCCGGTTTTACGGCCCCTGGGCCGGCAGCGGGTTCCGCGACCTGACGGATCCGCGCACCGCCGACGTATTGCGTTCGATCCGCAACCGGCTATTGGAACCACCTTCCGCCCCAAAGGAGTATTGATTGATTCACGCTTTCAAAAAACCCGTCATCACGGGTATCATCCTGGCCCTCCTGCTTCAGGCCGCGCCCCTCCTGGCCGAGGACAAGAGTCCCGAACCGGCCCCGCCCCTGGCGCCGTCCACGGTCACCCGCATCCTGGGCGACCAGGCCATGGTCTTCAGCCTGGGCGCCTTTGTCCCCCTGTTTTTTGTCAGGTTTTCCGACGGGACCGTGGAGGCCACCAACCTCTCCCTGGGGGCCAAGGGCTCCATCCAGTACATGACGTATCTTTCCCCCCACTTCACCCTGGGGTTCGAACTCATGGGAGGTTTCGCGTTTACGCCCAACTTCAACATCTACTGGACCCTGCCCATCACGGCCCTGATTTCCTACGTCATCCCCATCGGCACCTGGTCCATCTTCTTCAACCTGGGCCTGGGCGTGGATTTCCAGAGCTTCCTGGGGTATACCCACATGGACCCCTTTGTCCGCCCCCAGGTGGCCGTGTACATGCCGCTGGACCCGTCCCTGGAGCTGGGACTGGTGGCCGGATACTGGCTGGTGCCCCAGTTCGCCACCGCGGAGCAGGAAGCCAACAAACCGGGCCAGTCCCGGCTGGGCAATTTCCTGGATATCTCTTTGTCGCTCATCTACCATTTCTAGGGAGTCATCCATGAACCGGATTATAAAAGCAATCGGCTGCCTGTTTATGTTGTCGACGCTTATGTCCTGCAATGAAGGCATGAACACCATCTTCGACAACGCGATCAACGACAGCCTCATTAATGACAGCTCGCTGGACAATACGCTCACCGTCTTCGGTATGGTGAGATTGGGTACTAATTACTACATCGCCGCGGGAAAGATCTATACCCGGGACGTGGCCGGCGGCTCCTGGAGTTCCTACCAGCTGGCCAACGCCATCCACCAAACCATCGCCACGGACGGTAACACCTACCTTTACGTGAGCGCAGTGTCCGGGAGCGGCAACAGCACCCTGCTGGCGTACGATCCATCCGTCCCTATCAGTGTGTCCAATCCGGTAACGGTTAA
>CAYQRT010000187.1:0-6371 GCA_964419695.1 uncultured Spirochaetaceae bacterium
AGGCACCACACCATATATGGTCGTTTTCAACCCGTAAAAAAAAAAAATTCCGGTGTATATTTCTCCGTTCTAATGGTGTTTTATCAGTATCTCCGGAAATCGCTTGACTAGGGCATTTTTGTGTATTAATTTATCATTGTATTATTACATTAATACAATTTTGGCCGACTTATGTATATTCTGAGTGAGAAGAGAAAATTAATTAAACTATGGATGCTGAAACCAAATCAAGGTTTTAATCGTCATTTACTGATAACCGGTTGGAGAAAATCAACCGGGAATGGTGGATTCACATTATCGAAAAAGCTATCTTTTATAGTAAAATCTATATTATTTATGAAAGACTTTAATAAATTAATGTTCCTGAAAAATTTTTTAATTTTATTGACTATTAATTTCGTTTTTCGTAATTTTCATGCAATAATCACCTGAAGGAGCACGGACAATGAATGTCATTGAACTGACCAAAGTCAAAAAGGACTATCCCCTGGGCGCCACCACCGTTCACGCGGTGCGCGGCGTGGACCTGGCCATAGAGCAGGGTGATTTCGTTTCCATCATCGGACCTTCCGGCAGCGGTAAAACCACCCTGCTCAATATCATCGGGTGTATCGACCACGCCACCGAGGGATCGGTCCTCATCAATGGCGAGGAAGCCACCCTCCTTTCCGACCGCAAGCTGACCGACCTGCGCCTGCACACCATCGGCTTCATCTTCCAGACTTTCAACCTGATCCCGGTGCTGTCCGCCCGGGAGAACGTCGAATTCCCCCTCCTCCTCATGAAAAAGGAAAACCTCTCCAAGAGAGAGATCCGCCAACGGGCGGAGAAGGCCATAGAGGAAGTGGGTCTCAAGGACCAGATCGAGCAGCGGCCCTTCGAGCTCTCCGGCGGCCAGCGCCAGCGCGTGGCCATCGCCCGGGCCCTGGTCACCCGGCCCTCCATCGTCCTGGCCGACGAACCCACCGCCAACCTCGATTCCGAAACCGGCGAGATGATCCTGGAACTGATGAAGGAACTCAACTTAAGCGAAAAGACCACTTTCGTCTTCTCCACCCATGATCCCGACATCCTCAAGTACGCCAAGGGGATCATCAAGATCAAAGACGGGCTCATCCACAAGTAAGGGGGACGGCAATGCTCATCTTCAAAATAGCCTGGAGAAACATCAAACGCCATAAAGGCAAGAGTCTGGTCGTCGCCTTCATCATCCTCCTGGGCGCCTTCATCATGACCGCGGGCAATGCCACGGTCATCGGCATGGAACGCGGCTTGGAGAAGAATTTAGTCAAGCGCGTCACCGGCGACATCATCCTGGTTTCCAATGACGAGGAAAAAACCAACGTGCTCTTCACGCCCATGGGCAAACCCATTAAGCTCCTGCGGGATTTCGACCAGGTCAAGGCCGCCCTGGCGGAGGAGAATTATATAGAAGATTTCCTCCCCATGACCCGCGGCGGCGCCATCATCCTGGAATCCTCCACCATGTACCCCGTGCTGCTCTTCGGCGTCAATTTCAAGGACTACCAGCGCATGTTCGGGGACAACCTCTACGCCACCGAGGGCGCGCTCCTGTCCAACGGCGACCACGGCATTCTCATCAACGAGGAAGCCCGCGAAAACATGTATAAAATGCTCGGCTACTGGACCGTACCGGAAGGCGCCGACCCGGTGCCCGACAGCTTAAGCCAGGAAGCCAAGGCCGAGGGCGGCAACCTGGAAGTGCGCCGGCAGATGGCGCTCATGGGATTCGGCAACGAAAACGCCTCGGACATCCGGGTGCCGGTCAAGGGCATCTTCAAGGCCAAGGCCCTGAACGCCCTCTGGGACCAGATCGCGATCATCGACATCGAGTCGTTCCGCGAGTGTTTCGGCTATTTCACGGCCCGCGACGTGACCGTGGAACTGCCGCCGGAAGAAAAAAAGCTCATGGATTCGAGCGAGGCCGATTTCTTCGGCGAAGGCGACATTTTCACCTCGGAGGACACGTCCCTGAACGTGGCCGCGGTGGAAAAGAAACTCGCGCCCGCTACGACCACGGTCACCAAGATCGACTACGACGCCTCGGCCTTCAACTTCATCTCCCTCAAGTTGCAGCCGGGCGTGTCGGTGCAGGACGGGCTCGACCGCGTCAACAAACTCATCTCGGACAAGGGCCTGCCCGTCAAGGCGCTGGGCTGGCGCGACGCGGTCGGTCAGGTGGCCCAGTTCGTGGGCATCCTGAGCACCATCATCGCCGTGTTCGTCATAATTCTATTTTTCGTAGCCGCGGTCATCATCATGAACACGCTCTCCATGACCGCCATGGAGCGCACCGAGGAGCTGGGCATGATGCGCGCCGTGGGCGCCCGCAAAAGCTTTGTGAGCCTCATGTTCCTGGCGGAGACGTTCATCCTGGCCTTCTTCGGCGGCGGACTGGGCATCTTCGGGGCCGTGATCACCACCTGGATCATCCGGCCCATGGGCATCACCTCGGGCGGCCAGGACCTCCTCGACCTCTTCTTCGGCGGGGACACCTTCCAGCCCACGCTCGGTTTCGTGGGTCTGGTGCAGAGCATCTGCATCCTGGCGCTCGTCATGGTCATCTCGATCATCTACCCGATCCTGGTGGCGCGCCGCATCACGCCGTTGGACGCGATAAACAGGAATTAGGAGACAGGCTTTATGTTCAGAAATTTCAGCGTAGTGACAAAAATCAGCGTCCGCAACCTGGTGCGGCAGAAGCGCCGGAACATCCTCCTGGGCGTCTGCATCGTGGTGAGTATGGCCGTTCTCGTGCTCACCAGTTCCTTCACCAACGGACTGTCGGACATCATCTTCAACAAGCTCATGGTCCTCATGACCGGCCACATCACCGTCCAGGGCCTGGAGAGCACCCGGGTGCGCACCGAGGTGGTGCGCGACGCCCCGCGCCTGGTCGACATCATCAAGCAAAACGTCGACGGGGTGGTGGAGGTGGACCAGATGCTCACGAGCACCACCTTCGGCCGCGTCATCGGCAACAAGAAGACGGCCCTCGTCATGCCCATCGGCATCCCGGAGAAGGGCACGTACCTGGACGACCTGGCCATGGAGGCGGGCGATCCGCGGGACGTGTACCAGGACGACCTCTACATGGGTATCGTCATTTCCAAGTCCACGGCCAAGGAGCTTAACATCCGGCTGGGCGACCTGGTCAAGGTGAGGACGGAAACCATCTTCAAGCAGCCCAACACGGGCACCTTCAAGGTGGTGGGCATTATCAAGTCGGAGAACATGTTTATGGACATGGCCGCCTACTTCAACGCGGCCCAGCTGGAAAAATTTCTCAACATGCAGGACCAGGAGAAGGTGTCGCTCAACATCATCGTCAACTACCCGGGCGACATCCTGCGCGTCATCCGGGAAACCGACCGCCTGCACAAGGCCCTGGCCGAGGCGGCCCAACCGGCCAGCCTTCAGGGTACCCTGCGCGTAGGCGGGACGACCGCCGCCGCGGACGTCTTCGCCCTCAAGCTGAAAAACGGGAAGGACACCCGCGACCTGGCCCGGAAAAATCTGGAATTCACCGCCGGGTCGTTCGACGCGCTGGCGGACAATGAGAAGGGCGTTCTTTTGACCGAGGCGCTGGCCCGGGCCCTGGGCGCGCGCGTGGGCGCCAAGATTGACTGGACCTATCCCCTCAAATACGAGTGGCACGATCCCGCCTCGGACGCGGTGCGCACGGAGAACACCCAGGAGGCGGTGGTGGCCGGCATCATCAAAACGCCGGCCGGGTTCGGCGACATGACGGCCCTGGCCCACGATGAAGTCTTTTACCAGTCCTGGTTCTGGAACCTGCCCGCCGAGCGGGCCGCGGTGGCCAAGTCGGCCTCCCTGTACGGAGCGCTCCTCCCCGAATGGCGGATGACCGAGCGCACGCCCGACACCGAAACCAGCATGAAGAAGTTCCAGAAACTCTACCGGGACAAGTGGGACGGCACCCGGCTGGACGTCTCCAGCATGTTCGAGACGGCCAAAATGATGCTGGACCTGCAGGGCACCCTTAACCTCATTTCAGTCATCGCGGTGGCGGTCCTCTTCATCGTCATCGTCATCGGCGTGGTCAACACCATGCGCATGACCATCCGCGAGCGCACGCGCGAGATCGGCACCAACCGGGCCATCGGCATGCAGCGCGGGATGGTGCGGTCCGTCTTCGTGATGGAGATCGTCTACCTTTCCATCGCGGCCTGCGTGGTCGGGGCCCTGACCGGCTACGGGCTCATGTTCCTGTTCTCCCAGTTCCACATCGACGTGGGGGACGACATCTTCAGTATTTTCCTCCCCAAGCAGCACCTCTACTTCCTCCCCACGGCCTTGTCCGTCGGCCTCTTCTTTGTGCTGATCGTGGGCTTCACCTTTTTCGTCGCATTCTTGACCGCGCGGCGCGCCTCCCGCCTCCGGGTGGCGGACGCGTTGCGCCACTATGAATAGGAGGTTTTGTATGAACCATATGCTTATCAAACGGATGATCACTGTTATGGCGACGGTCCTCTTTCTCGTGCCCCTGGCCACGGCCCTGGCCGCCAACCCGTCGGTGCAGGAGATCATCGACCGTATCGATCAGATGCAGGAGGTGAAATCCGACATCACGGCCCAGGCCAGGATCACCACCCGCGATCCGGACATGGGCGGCACCAAGATCATCGAGGCGGTCTACTACCGCCGCGACTCGGACGACGCCTTTCTCATCGTGCTCACCGCCCCGGACACGGACAAGGGCAACGGCTACCTGCGCGTGGGCGACAACATGTGGATGTACCGCTCCAAGTCCCGCGCCTTCCAGCACATCGGCCGCGGGGAAAAGATCGGCGGCTCCAACGCCACGGCCGGGGACATGGAATCGCGCAAGTTCGGCGAACTCTACAAGCCCGACGTGGACGCCTCCGGTAATGAGAAGCTCGCCGCCGTGATGATCGGTAAAATCCCGGTCTACAAGATCGAGCTGGTGGCCAAAGCGGTGGACGTCAAGCACCCGCGCGTCATTATGTGGGTCACCCGCGACAAGTACCTGCCCCTGAAGCAGGAACTCTACTCGCTCTCCGGCACGCTGCTTGAGACCGACTACTTCAAGAACTACAAGGAGATCGACGGCCGCTACATCTGGCTCATGGGCAAGTTCGACGACGCGGTGGAGAAGGAGAACGTCACCCTCTTCGAAATCAAGGGAATCGCTTTCGGCAAGGTCGAGGACTACAAGTTCGACAAGCGCTACCTTGAGCAGTTGAGCAAGTGAGGAGCGGGGCATGAGAAAACTGCTGTTTCTGCCGGCCCTCCTGACCGCGCTCGCCGCCTTGCCCCTGGCCGCCCAGGAGGGGGACGACTTCTTCGACGACGGCGCGGTGGAGGTGGAGTCCGCCCAGACTGAAACCAATGTGGACGACGCCCTGGACAAGGAGTCACTATCACTTTCGGGCAATATCGACGCCACCGGCTCCTACACCCTGACCCGCGACTTCCTCTGGGGCCTGGCCGACATCGACGACAACGCCCTGGCGTATATGCTTACCGGAGACTTCCTGATCGACGCGCGCCTGCGCAGGGGCTTTCGGGCCTTTACGGACATCAACATCGGTTACTCCAATGTGGGCATGCCGGTATTTCATACATATAACCTTTTAAGTGCACTTGGTGCCGCAACGCCCGGTGTATACTTTACAGTGTCCGAAGACCAGACCATGCTCATCGGTATAAAGGAACTCTTTGTGGATTTCAACATCGCCAACGCCGTGTACTTCCGCGTGGGCAAGCAGGTCCTGCAGTGGGGGCGCGGCTACCTCTGGAATCCCACGGACCTGGTCAATATTGAAAAGAAAAGCTTCCTGGACCTGGACGCCCTGCGCTCCGGCACCTTCGGCCTGCGTGCTGACTTCGTCTTCGACCGGGCCTTCCACATCTTCAGCTTCGTGCAATTCGAGGGCGCGGAAGACTTCTCGGACATGGCCGTGGCCGGCAAGGCCGAGTTTCTCATCGGCAGCGTGGAATCCAGCCTGTCCGCCTGGTGGAAGGGCGGCAAGCTGCCCGTGTTCGGCTTCGACATCTCGGCCCCGCTCTTCTGGGATATCGACTTCCGCGGCGAGATCGCGGTCTCCTGGGGGGACAATTTGGACAAAATGGCCGCGGACGGTTCAGGGTACCAGATCCGTGACCGGTTGGTGCCACGCTTCTGCGTGGGACTCTCGCGCAGCTTTGATGTGGGAGACGTGGAGGACCGGCTCATGATCAACGCCGAGTTTTACTACAACGATTCCGGGTACGAAGAAAATATGTTTCAAGTTCTCAGTGATATGAACCTGGTCAATTTCTACACGCGGTATTACGACCAGGGCAACTACGGCCGCTTTTACGGG
>CAYQRT010000188.1:0-6371 GCA_964419695.1 uncultured Spirochaetaceae bacterium
ATTTATTTATTGAATGAAGCAGATATAACAAGTCTATTACTTTTTCATTAATACTATCCATGATAAAGATTAAATTGTTTTTGAAATTTTATAGAGTCCACATTATTATACATAGTAGCATTATCTATGAAAGCTTTAATAGTGTTATCTAAACACTCCTTAGGAACTGGTATAGTCATTTTACCTTTAGCAAGCTTAGAACCTAGCCTGCCTTCAGCTTTATACCTTCCTACTTTCTTAACAAAGCAATCATTTTTGCTACAAAGAGATGCCCCAAGAATGAGTATATCATCTTTAATGATTAACCCTCTCTGGGTAAATTTACCTGCAATGGTAAATCTGCGACCATCCGTAGTCTTTCCGTGAAAAAATAAAGTTTCCATTATAATAATTATTTAATTAGTTACTATGTGGTTTCCAACTAATATATAGGAACAAACTAAAACCAAATATACCTCTAAGTAGTCCTATTACTAGCATCCTATTGATTATCTTTTTATAATAATAGTGAATATATAAAACATCCTTAATAAATTTAAATTTATTTAACTTTTCCATTAGAATAGAATAGATGAAGGTTTATCCCAGGCAGTATACATATGACCATCCTGGTGATAGATTAATGAACGAATATCATTTTCGTTATGTGATTCTTGTATACAATAGTCTATTACAGTAATTGACATACTACAAAGAGAATGCACGTTAGAACCAAATGATAATACACGAATAAGATTATTTTCGTTGTACATTGAAGTAATTTCATACAAAAAGTCTTCTTGTTGGGTACTTTCATTTTCTTCACTATCAGAATCAGGATACTCATAAGTTCCTTCATGTTTTTTAATCCATTCAATAACTTTTGAGGCTTCGTAACCTTTAACTTTATCAGGAATTGTTACCTTTCTGAAAGTAAGTTGCTTAACTCCTAATTTATAGCATTCTGCAAGAAACTGTTTGACATCAAACATTTGCCATAAACTAGTTAACACAATAGTTAGTCTTATATTAATACCTAGTTTGTTAGCTTCATGATAAATATCTTTAAATTTAGCAATATCTTCATATTTATCTATAGAAATGGCTAAAGTATTAAGCTTAAACTTACGTAGATGCTGAAGCATATCAGAAGAAAGCAAATTTCCATTAGTCTGAATTTCAAGCGGAAAATCTGTAAACCAGAGTAAACAAGTTTCTACAAGAGACATATTGTTTAAAGGTTCTCCTTTAGATGTAATTAAAACACTATTAACAGAAGCTAATTCTGCCATCTTTCTAGCTTTTGATAGGTTACTAGCAAATAATGTAAGATTACTTGTAGGGCTCCAGGTCATTTTAGATATGCAATAAGGACAATTCTTATTACAGTATGCATCAATACAAATTGTTAGGTTGTTTGCTTTCATTATTTAATTAATTTAACGGATTGCAAATATTTAAAATAATTATTGAATTCTTCCTCTGATAATACAGTAGTATATTTAACCTTTTTACCTTTAGCATTAGTAACTGTCATATAAGTTGTAGCAAAATAATAAGGAGATTTTGTACACTTATCTATTTCTTCTAAAATTTCTTTATCTGTCATTTTATCTACCTTTTACATTAGGATATAATAGTTTAACAATATCACTCTGCCAATATTCCTTGGAATCAATATCCATTAGGGTAAGTTTACCTTCCCATCCTGCACCTTGATCTAAATTCCAGACATTAGATACATGAACCGGCTTTAAACTTGGGTCAGTCCAGGAAGTTGAAGTATGACCAATAAAAACTTCATCAAATTCTTTTACTTTAAAATTCTCTGGGTCTTTAATACCATGTTTTATAATTTTATTCCAATATTTAGCAACATCAAAAAGATGCCTATCCCATATAAGATCATGTCTACTCTGTCCTTGGATAGGATGATGACAATTAAAACCACCGTGAACAAAACATTTATTATCGAGAACATAATAATTATAAGCATATTGTAATAACTTTTGATGAGCCTTACTAAAATCAGTTCCTTCCTTTTTAAATCTCTCAACATAGTTATCTATAGTAGCCTGTCCTCCCTGAGAAGTCCAGATATAAGGATGTGAACCAACTAAAAACCACTGATAAAGCCATTCATCATGATTGCCAATAATATAAACCAAATTTTTTATTTTTAGCAATTCATCAAAACATTCAGATACCTGAGGCCACCCATCTGCTACATCTCCTAAAGAAATTAAGAGATCCTTTTTGTAATTAAATTTGGATCTCTCAAGCACTTGTAATAAAGCTAAATAACCTCCATGTATATCACCAATACAAAATCTTTTCATTGTTAAATTTTATTATAATTAATTTGAATTAGGTGCAATATCATTTTTGTACCATTTGTACTTGTATAAGATAAGCTTTTAACTTTCTTAGTTGCAAATTTAAATAATTCAAGAATTTGTTTAGACTTAAAAGAACAGACATCTATTACAAATAAGGATTTTCCCAGACTCTGCTTTATAAGTATAAAAAACTTTCTAATCTCCTCCTCAGTAAAATTTAAATCAATAAAGTTCTGTACCTGATTAATTGAAAAATTTTGACAATTCCCAAATGGAGAGGAAATTATATAAGGTCCTATAAAATATCCATCTACTGTTAATGAATAGATAGTTGGATACATACCTGCATTTCGTACTTCAAGTTCTAGTTTTCTCATAATTTTTATCCTTTGATAACTGCTAACGGTTTTAATTCTACTTGTATCTTAACTAAATCTGATTGATTAGTCATTACAACATCTATATCTTTATAAGCACTAGGGGCTTCATCCAGATCAGATTTATTTCTCATTCCATGAATAATACCTTTATCATCCAAAAATTTAATTTCATCTTTTAATGATAAATTATTGCAAGCTTGATTACGACTCATTTTTCTACCTGCACCATGAGAACAGGATGTAAAAGATTCGTTATTACCTAATCCTTCCACAATATATGAAGCAGTTCCCTGAGATCCAGGAATAATACCAATTTCTCCTAATCTAGCTGAAGTAGCTCCCTTTCTGTGAACTATAACATCTTCTCCAAAATGATACTCAAATCTTGCATAATTATGATGAATATTAATTTCTTTATCAAAATCACAAGTAACTACATCTAAAAATGCTTCCTTGATATACTCTAACATCAGTAACCGATTAGCATATGCAAATTCAAGAGCATATTTCATAGCAGCTAAATATTCTTTAGCTTCTAAAGACTCAATAGGCAAAAATGCTAATCCATCTTCTCCTTTGAAAGGCGGTATATTAGAATACCATCTGTTACACAGAGTCTGAGCTATTTTATTATATGTATGTGCTATACGATAACCGAAATTTCTTGATCCAGAATGAATCATTATCCAGATATGTCCATCACTTCCTTTCTGAATTTCAATAAAGTGATTTCCACCTCCTAAAGTGCCTAACTGTTTGTAAGCAGATTTAAGCTCTTGTTGAATTATTTGAAGATTAGGAGCTCTATCAAAACCTTCCCAGGATTGATCCTTATTATGGTGATTAAATCCTACTGGAATTCTACCTCTTATACCTCCATGATTTTCTGCAGAACCACCCATAATTTTCTTAAGCTGATCTACGGTTATTTCAGCAAGAGAGGTCTTGATAGCACACATACCACATCCAATGTCCACTCCTACTGCATTAGGGATAACAACTCCTTTAGTTGCAAGTACTCCACCTATTGGCATACCATACCCTTGATGAGCATCCGGCATTATAGCTATATGTTTAAATGTAAAAGGTAGATTAGCTAAATTTTTAGCTTGTTCTAAAGCACCTTCTTCAATATCATCCAACCATAATTTAATTGGAACTTTTTCTGTTGAAATAACTTTTCTCATAATTTTTCAAGTGTCACAGCTTCTGAATAATAACCATTTGATATTCCTAACCATTTAATAGTAACATAACCTTTAATGGTAGCAAATTTATAGAATGTCCATGTAAAAGAATCATATTTTGGATCTATATGTGTACTATTAAAAGTATCTTCGCTATTAGTAACCTCTTCTGCACTAAGTAAAGGATTGCCTATAAGATCGTTTAAATCTCCTTCAATATCATCAACAGTTACAGATTCACAACAATCCTGATGATGACAAAATCTATACTTTTCTCCATTTAAGGTAGTAAGTATAATTACTTCAGAATCAATACTACCTTCTATCTTAGTAAGTGTTTTACCTACTAATCTATTTATATTTATGTCTTTCATAATTTTATAAGTTTTAATGCTTTAATTAAACCCTGTTCAAGAGCTTTTTCATATGTACTTTGCTTTTTACATTTGATATATTTGTTTGTTCCAAATATAGTAATATCTGCAGCATAAACTTTTTCTCCAGATTTATCTCCAGTCCAAGGTTTAATAATAATATCAATACCATGTTTTTCCCTTAGCCATTTCTGAAGTAGAGATTGAGTTGGTGCTGCATATAATTCACATGGCCAAGGATTTCTATCATTAAAATCATATTCATTTTGAGATTTTTCAAAATTACCATTTGTACGATAAAATGAATTTAGTAATATGTTTTTAAATCCTTTTTCTTTAGCTAATTTAGCTGTCTCAAATGAGATTAATTGATCTGTCATATTAATAAATTTTTTAATGTTTCTACTGCATTATATTTTCCTACTTGTTTAATTAAATCACTAAAATCTTTAACTTCATACTTCTCAGGTATAAAGATAGAAGGTATATCATATAGCTTTTCATATGAGGCTGCTTGTTCTATTCCTTGTTTATCCCTGTCAAATAAAGTTATAACCCTATCAAAGCGAAATTTATATTCATCTATTACACTCTGCTTAATAAAACAAGTTTCAGATTGTACTCCAATAGAGGGTATACTAAGATTTTCGTAGATAGCCATTACATCTTTCAATGATTTGGTTATTATAAGAATATCATCTGTATTTGGAAGTTGTCTATATCCCTGATGTACTCCAAAAGGATTATTATTCCTCCATTTTTTATGTTTATGAGCAGTTGGACGGTATATTTTATATGTTAAAATTTTATCCTTATACTCAAGATAAGCATATGCTATATCATTAGTTGTAATATAATAGTGATTATGATAATAGCCTGAGATAGGAACAACATTAAAAAGTTTAAGGGTTGGAAGAGATATACCATATTGTTTCCAATAATCAAAATCTCGTTGTTCCCAATCTCTGACTGTTATCTGAATATTATACTCAACTTTAGATTCTTTTTCTAACTTAATAGGCTTTTTTGTAATCTTGCGACTACCTAAACAGTCTAAATCCTGTGCTATCCTTTGAATAGTTTCATTGTATGAAGGAATTCCTAATAATTCCTGTATAAGAATAACAAAATCTCCACGCTTACCAGCAAAATCCTTAAATAGTAAGCAATTATGCCTTTTAGAATAGAATATATTGAAGCTTGGATAATCATCCCCCTTACGAATTGGGCTTCTGAAAGTCTCACCTAATTTGAAATCTCCTATATAAAATTTTATTATATCATATTCAGAGTAATATTTTAGGAGATCTTCCTTTTTTAACTTTTCTTCTGGTAGATAATCGTTTAGATCTATCATTTCTATTTACATTTTCACGAATTTTATAAAGAGGTATTCCATCAAAGTCATAAAACCATTCATCTTTCATAAAAAATTCTCCAGTTCTGCTCATATAATAAAAAATTAAAAAGGAGCCCCATTACTGAGGCTCCAGATTAATTAACAGAAACCTACGCTTGATTCATCCAGTCAAGATTGGCTGGATTACCAGAAGCCGTTACTTCATTTACAAGAGTTGAGGCTGCAGTAGCTTCTACTCTGACCTTATTATCTGAAGTAGATAATGAAAGTGTATTAGGTTCAGACATTGGTTGAATGAAACTTCCAAAAGATTTAAATCCTAAATAAGCGGATTTTCTCCTTGTAGAGCCATAACATACTGCTACTCTCCAGGGTTTCTTACTTAGTTCAGATGCTACCATTTTCATTACACCATCTAATGCTTCAGTTGGTGTATTAAAAACAGGAAATTTTACATCTGGTCCAAATACTCCCTGACCTAATCTTATAAGTCTCTGTGCCTGATATTTTGTGAATCCATCAGAATCCGGCTGTTGATAATAGAAACCTTCATTTACTTCACCTTTATCATCAGCTGCTATGAGTTTATACATAGGCTTTTTATCATCAGGTTCTGTGGATGATTTTTTCTCTATTCTAACTCGAACATTCTCAACCACACCTGCATTCCCATCGTTAAATACTTTAAATTCTTTAACGAAATCTTCACTGTTGTTCAAATTTACTTGTGTCATAATCTTTGTTTAATTAAT
>CAYQRT010000189.1:0-6346 GCA_964419695.1 uncultured Spirochaetaceae bacterium
TGTATCTCGTGGTCCGGCGGCAGGTCAATGGTCACGTAGGGCGTGCCCGCGGCGGCGCAGAGCGCGGCGGTCTCCCGCGAGGCCGCGCCGAATCCGTGATCCAGGGAAACGGCGCGGGCGGCGGCGATGGCCGCGCGGTCGGGAGCGGACCAGCGGTTTTCACCCGATCCGTGGTAATGCGCGAAGCGGCCGAAGATGGTGCGCGTGGTCCCGTCGACCAGGACCAGGTCCTCCACTCCCGCAAAATCGGGATCATAGGCCATGCCCCCGCAGTCGATGCCGTGCCCGGTGTAGAAGGCGAGGACCGCGTCACGGGTTCGTGTGCCCAGCACGGGCCCGTCCAGCTTAACGGTCAGGCCGAAACCGGCCAGGAGCAGGGCGGCATTCCCCGCTTCCCCGGAGGGGAGGATATAGGTGCGCCGTATTTCCCGGTAGGTGTCGGGTGGGGGGTAATCGCCGTCCAGCACGTGAATAGTGGAAAGGCAGGTCATACCGTAGGCGTAGATGTCGGGTTTCATGGAATAATCCTCGCTTCCCCCGTTCCCGGGGCGGAAAAAAACGCCCCGGGATGAAAACCCGGGGTGCCGTTCTTTGTCCTCTTCGGCATGCTCAGTTATAGACTACAGTTGGATTCTGGGATTAATCGAAGCACCCCAGCCTTGGGAAAGGAGATTGTGGGCTGCAGAAAGATCAGAGCAATTATTTTCACTAGGCACCTCCCGGTGGCTGTCTACGGTAAAAATAATATAGATGTATTTTCTTTGTTTCGCAAGCGCGATGTGCGGGACGCCTGTTGACCAAATGCTGAAAAAACCAAAAAATTACTTATGGCAAAATTCTACATTGGGACCAGCGGGTAACCCTATAAAGACTGGATCGGCTGCTTCTACCCGGAGGGCGAGAGGAGAGGCGGTACAGAATCTCCGCGGGAGACAGGAGAAGAAAACGCTGTACGAGAATGAGCAGTTTCATCGTTGTTCCAATCAACAATCGACTGTTGAAAATATAGTTGAGGGAACCTCATTTCTCAATTAAATTAACAGGAAGAAGAAAGGATTCCTGTGCGGTTCAGCGACGGAAAAACGGAACATTTCGCCCGTATCTTCACCCGGTTCATCGATCTTCCCGCCGTCCCCAACATACTGGTGGTCGGATGCGGTTCGGGGGAGGAAGCGGCCATCCTGGGACAGGTATTCGGCGCCCATGTGACGGGAATTGATCCGGCCGACCGTTTCAATGCGGAGGTGCGCTCACTGCCGTATCTCACCCTGTTAGCCCAAGACGCCACCGCTCTCCCGTGGGATACCGGGACGTTCCACCTGGTGTATTCGTATCACACCCTGGAACATATTCCGGCATACCGGCGAGCTCTTTTGGAGATGGCGCGCGTGCTCGCGCCGGGTGGGGGCGCCGTCATCGGTACGCCCAACAGCCAGCGCCTGGCCGGCTACCTGGGTAGTAAATCCGGCGGATCGTGGCGGAACAAACTCGCCGCCAACCTGGTTGACTGGCAATATCGTCTTCGCGGCCGCTTCCGCAACGAGTTCGGCGCCCACGCCGGGTTTTCCGCCCGGAGGCTGGGCGCCGCTATGGCCGGATCGTTTTCACCGGTACGGAACATAACGCTTGATTATTATCGGGCGGTCTATCCCGGTAGGAAATCGCTCATCACCGCCCTGACCCGGACCGGCTTGAATAAGCGGTTTTTTCCTTCCGTCTACTTCCTGGGGCTGAAACGACAGCCCGCCGGTGGAAGCGCTTCATCGCCTTGACTCGCCAGAGATCGGCCAGTTGCTTGCCCGCGTCGACGGGGACGTACGCGGACTCGTCCCGGAGATCGAACCCTCCTGCCAACACACTCGTATGCCAATGGGGATGCCACGAGGCGTAGTTCCCGAACGTCTGACCCGGCGCAGCCGTTGACCGTTTTTCAATCGTTCCTGCAGTATACTGCATATAAAAATTTCTTTCCCCGGTACAGTATTGCCGACATCTTCGGGACGATCACCTTATTCCTGATAGCTGTTTGTGTTCGTGGCCTGCGTGGGCACGTCATTGGTCGCCTGCCTGGCATCATTCCTCCTGGCGCCGATTTTATATCACCGGGCAATAATTATTGCAATCACATTGCTTTCCTCATCGCATTATACAATTTTAGTGCTCATGCTGCGTTGATATTTTATTACTGAATTATTATAAAGGAATTATGAAATTATTCTTTCTGCTGTCCGTTATCGGGGTGTGTTTGCTGTTATTGATTCTTTTTTTTCCTTATCTGTTAAAAAATATTCTGCGTGCTACACTTGCTGACAGCAAAAGAGATACCACCATAATATCATATGACCATAATAGAAATAAACGGAAAATAATCATGGCGACAATTTCCATCTGGAGAGTGTTTTTGCTCTGGGCTTATATGTGTCTGGCGCTTTTCATTATAACATCACATCCGATTTCATTTGACGTGGTCCTCGTCCTCCTTCTCCTTATGGGCGTTCCCGGCCTCATCTTTTTGCCGATTCAGCTCTACTATTGCAAAATTTACAGGGACAATAAAAAATCAAGGATTCACCTGCGGCTCTTCCCGGACAAACTTGAGATAAAGAATGATGCCGGTTACGTAAGCCACATACCGAAAGAAGAGATTCTCTATTACAAAATACCTTTTCATCGCAATAAGGCGTGGATTGAGATCGCCTGTAAGAACAATGTCATTACCATACCTTTTGTTTTCTCCAACATAGCCGCGTTACAGAAGCAACTCGACACTTGGAATATCGAGCAAAAGCAGATTGTTAAGCGTAAAGCTGATAATGTATGGCTTGAATATTAGCATTCATTATTCAAGGAGAAAACATGTACGTTCACTCATTCTCAATTGCACTACCGGCCGGATGTCGTCCGTATGGTGTTGGTATCACCCTCGACTTGAATCCTCAAGGCAGAAGTATCAGGCAGTTCAGTATCGCCCACGCCGGCGTAAGCCGTGGCATAAAGGCTGTAGGAACCGGCTACACCCGCTCTCAGGCAGGAAGACCTTGGCCACCTCGGGTAGGAAGCCTATTTTAAAACCCACGTCGAAGGGAACGCCGAAGCCCCCCCACCGCGCGTCCAGACACCAGGTGGGCAAGGGATGGCTTGCGGCGAATTCCTGACTGAAGCTCTGAAAAGCTGTCTGAATATCAGCCAGGCTGGTTCTGGGCGCCCATGGGCGCGGCCATAAGACGTGCTAATAACAGGATGATGAAAATGATTCTACGCATACGCCTTCTTCCACCAAGGTCTTTTGTGTTTCTTGACCAAACCGGAAAAAAGGAAAATGATTGACCCATGACCAAGGTTTATATCGGGACCAGCGGGTATTCCTATAAAGACTGGATCGGCTGTTTCTACCCGGAGGGCACCGCGGACAGGGACTTCCTTTCCTGTTACGCGGCGGCGTTTCCCTTCGTGGAATTGAACTTTTCCTACTACTCCATGCCCACTCCGGCGCTTTTGGAGCGCATGACGCAGAAGGTGGGCCCGGAATTCCGCTTCGCCGTCAAGTCGCACAAGAGTCTTACCCACGAGATTTCCGACCGACTGGAGAAGGACGTGGAGGACTATAAAAGAGGAGTGCAGCCGCTGGTGGACCGTGGGCAATTGGCGGCCGTGTTGGTGCAGTTTCCCTATAGTTTCCACTATAGCGACGCCAATCGCCGGCACCTGGACCTCATTATCCAGTCGCTTACCGGCCTGCCCCTGGCGTGCGAATTCCGGAATTCGGAATGGGTGCGCGATCCGGTGCTGACAGGTTTGGCCGAGCGGCGGGCCGCCTTCGTCAATGTCGACCAGCCGGACCTGCCCAAGCTCATAAAGCCGTCCGCTCACGTGACCGCTGACTTTGCTTATATCCGCTTCCACGGCCGCAATAAAGAGAACTGGTGGACGGGCGACAATGTCAGCCGATATGATTACCTCTACTCGGACGACGAGCTCTCCGACTGGCTGGAGCGCCTCAGGGAGATCGTCAAACGGGTCAGGGTGTTGTTGATCGCCTTCAACAACCACTCGCGCGGGCAGGCCGTGCAGAACGCGCGCCGGCTGAAGGAACTGCTATTGGCGGACGGTATCGGGACGGAATAATGGAGGTCGTGGTCTGTCAGACGATCGTGAATGATAGGAAAAGTCATAAGCTGCTTGGGTCCGCGTGTACGCCCGGCAAGGCCGATGAGGTTCTCGCGGTGCTTCGTAGGCGGCATGGCATACGTTTCCTCAGCTTCGCGACCTCTTGGAAAAACAGTATATATGGCCATTTTCAAGCAGACCGGCGCATACGTTTCGCCCGCGGACCCGTATCATCCCGGACAGACTCTCCCTTACACACAGATGTACCTCTACAAACCCGCTGAACACCTTCTTCATTTCAGCTACAGCTTTCTTTCGGTATGCTTACGGAAGGATTGAAAGAATCCCGCGCCACCGAAGCCTTTGGCCCTCTGCGGGGATTGAAAGCAGGGAATTGTGAGAATACGCTGCCCCGAACGCGAATTCAGAGCGTGGCCCCAAAACTCTCTTTATTCAATTGACTCCGGCCTAATTCACGAATCAAGGCGCGTTTTACATCACCTCTTACGGCGAAACAATTATGCCTATCGCTCTTGTATTCACAATGGAAATCAATACAATTTTATATAATGAAAAAAAATATGACTCATATTCTCTACATCGATGACGACGAGGAAGATTTCCTAATCACCAGAAAACTCATTTCCGATATCAATTACGGAGATTATAATATACAATGGGTTGCTACGTACGAAAAAGCCCTGATCGAAATACAAAAAGATATCTACGACGTTTTTTTAATCGATTATAACCTGGGAGGAAAAACCGGGCTCGATTTGATCAGTGAATCCATTGAAATGAATCGTAACACCCCGGTCATCATTCTCACGGGCATGGACAGCCGCGATGTGGATATTATGGCCATGCAAAAGGGAGTCTCGGATTACCTGCGAAAAGACAAAATCGACTCCGAATCGTTGGAACGCTCGATCCGGTACGCCATCGATAAAAAAAGAACGGAAAATCAGATCCTTTTCCTTGCCTATTACGATCAGATAACCAGCCTCCCGAACAGGGTTTTTTTCAAAGAGCAACTGAATTACGCGTTGGCGCATGCGATCAGGTACGGCAGAATCATGGCCGTTCTGTTCCTCGATATCGACAATTTCAAGCTCGTCAACGATTCCCTGGGACATCACGTCGGCGATTTGCTCCTCGTCCAGGTCGCCAAACGCCTTTTCTCGTGCATCAGGAAGAGCGATATCATCGCCAGGAATGAACTGAAAACACTCATTGATACCGTGGCCCGTATAGGCGGAGACGAATTCACTATTTCCCTCACCGAAATCAGCACATACGACAACGCTTCCATGGTGGCGGAAAGAATAATTCAGAGCCTCAACCAGCCGTTTTTGATAGAAGGTCATGAGATTTATTCAGGGGCGAGCATCGGCATTTCATTGTACCCTGCTGACTCCGATGAAGCGTCCCTGCTTTTAAAATTCGCGGATAACGCCATGTATCATGCGAAAAAAAAGGGAAAAAACCGCTTTCAATACTATCAGAAGACGATGAACGACGAGGTAATCGATAAAATACATCTGATCAATAACTTAAGAAAAGCCGGCGAGCGAAATGAATTCCTCCTTTACTATCAGCCGAAAATGGACATACGATCCGGAAGCCTGGCCGGGTTCGAGGCGCTGATTCGATGGAACAAATCTGAAAAGGGAATGGTTTTGCCGGCCGAATTTATTCCGTTCGCGGAGGAGCACAACCTCATTGGCTTTATAACGGATTGGGTCATCGATGAGGCGTGCCGGCAATTGCGCGAATGGAAGGGCGCGCATCCGAACGTTCTTCCGCTTTCCATCAATTTGCCCATAAGCGAACTCGAGAAAACGAATTTTCCGGGCACCATCAAGAACATTATCGATTCGTATGGAATTTCTCCGGAATGGCTGGAATTGGAGGTTACGGAATCCGTATTTATGGACGACACGAAGGTCACCATTTCAAATTTGGCCGCGCTGCAATCCATGGGATTTCAAATCTCCATTGACGATTTTGGAACGGGTTTTTCTTCGCTCAGCCGGCTTAAAAAGATGCCCTGCGATATGCTGAAAATAGACAGGTCATTCGTCATCCACCTCGGTGAAGAGCCCATGGATTCGGTCATCGTCAATTCGATTATTGCACTGGGGCATGGAATGAACAAAACGATTTTGGCCGAAGGCGTGGAAACCGCCGGGCAATTGAAATTCCTCATCGACAATAACTGCGATTTTATCCAGGGATA
>CAYQRT010000190.1:0-6317 GCA_964419695.1 uncultured Spirochaetaceae bacterium
GGTCATGGTCCGTGATATGCAGTCTGTTTGAGCGAATCGCAATCTTCGGGGCACTTATTAAGATTAATGAAGAATCAAGCACCTAAACTCGAGAAGTAACGGATATCCTTTTAAATAATTTCAGTATTTCTGTTTTATCGATCAAATCTACCAATCTCGCTTCCACGAATTGCTTGGCCCCCTCGGTGAATTCACCCGGTGTCACGCAAAAGCCGCGGCCGGCCCGGTTTTCCTTGCAGACGGCGTAAAAATCACGCACCACCAGCTCCCCCACCACGCCATTGGTGCGGACAAAACGGAACATGACCAGATCCTCCCAGCGGCGGGTGTGAACCTCCGCCAGAATGTCCGCGTACTCGCTCTTGTTCAGGGTGATGTTCAGGAGCTTGGTCTTGCCCGCCTCGAAAAAATTGGTCGAGATGCGCCGGCAGAGGGTGAGGAACTCCGAAGGCGGGGCCAGGAGAAATATCTGCAGGTCCTTGTTGGAAAGGAGTTCCCGATAATAACTGATGAGCTTGCTCACGTCCTTGTAGTCCGGCTTGAGGTTGTACACTTCCTCCAGCAGGAGCAGGGCGCGGTTCATCTCCGACTGCTTGATGTAGGCACCGGCCAGGCGGTATTTGAGTTCCAGGGCGATGTCGGGCTTAATTTCCCTGTGCTTCAACCCGATTTCAAAATCCATAATCGCCTTGGGAAAATCCCGCTCGTACAGGTGGATGGTGCCGGCGAAAAGGGCCGCCTTGGGTCCGATGACCGGATCCAGCCGCAGATGGGAAAAAATGTTGAGGGCCCGGTCGTTCTTCCCCTTTTCGTAATGGCATTGGGCCAGGAGAAACAACGATTCCTTGTCATTCGGTTCGAAGTCGACCGCCTTGCGCAGCACCTCGGCCGCCTCATTGTACTGCTGGTTCTTAAAATAGCTGTGCCCCAGCAGGCGGGCGGTCTGGACATGCTCCGGTTCCAACTCCGCGGCCTTGCGCAGGAGCAGCACGGCCTTTTCGAATTCCTTGCGCGTAAACTCCAGATAGCCCAGGTGGTAACAGAGCTCAAAGTTGTTTTCCTCCAGGGTACGGGCGTATACCAGGCTTTTATACGCTTCCTCGAAATTACCCAGCTTGAGGGCCGAGAGACCGTAACGCAGGGTCACGTCGAACTCATTGATTTCGGAGTTGCCGCCGCACAACCCCATCAGGGTGCTGTAGTAGGTGAGTGATTTGTCGTAGATGCCCTCGGTGTAGTAGAGTTCCGCCAGGGCGATCAGCGCCTCCGGATCCTTGGGGTTCTGCGCCAGGCGGCGGTTGGTTTCGTGGATGATCTTATTCCGGTCTTTGACCTTGATTTTTTGCTTTTTTTTCGGTTTTTTGGATTTGTCCCCGGCAAATACCAGCCGGCTCACCAGCACCGATACAAAAACAATCACGATAATGGCGACCACCATGACCACGATGTAGGGGATAAAATCCGACATACATTCATTATAGGCTTGGTCCCGCTCACGGTCAAGAAAGTTAATGTTATTTCCATAATAACACTCATCCGCTCTTTTCGCGGCCACGGAACGCGACGGTTACGTAGTCCGTTCGATCGCACGTTCCGCTGCTTAGTGCTGAGCGCAGGAAGGCCCCGGGGAAAATATCGTTGACAAAAACACTTTCTCGATATACGCTTTTAGCGTGAGTGATAATGACGGAGTGAACATCGGTCTCAAACTGGCGGACGGCAGTTTTTATCCCGTGTTCGAAGAACAGTTTCGCGGTTCCAAACGGCTGGTACTCACGACCGTTCACGACAACCAGAAAAGCGTTCAAATCGACTTATACAAGGGCGTCAGAAAAGAAGTGTTTGAAGACGCCTATATCGGCAGCCTGGTCATTGAAAACCTCTCACCCGTTAAAAAGGGGGCGGCGGAAATCGAACTGGTCATGGGCATAGACCACAGCGGCAACCTGAACGCCCAGGCCAAGGACCCCGTTTCCGGCGAACAGCAGGCCCTGTCGGTGAGTCTGGAATCGCTCGTTCAGCGTTCGGACTACGAGATCCCCGAATTCGACATCGACCAGACCCCGCCCGTGCCTCCCGAAGAGACCATCGCCGGGGAACCGTATGACGCGGACCAGGAAGAAGGCCGGTCCTACGCGGTCAAGGAAAAGAAAACCAACCCCGTGGCCGTTATCTTCGCCATCCTCCTGGGGTTGATCGTGCTGGCGGGCATCGCCGCGGCCGTCATCTGGTTCTTCTTCCCGTCCATTCCGCGCCAGTTGGGCATTACACCGATCGAAACGGCCGCCGTGGCCGAACCCAGCCCGTCCCCCGCACCGGCCGAGACGATTGAGCCGTCGGAAGAACCGGCCGTCACCGCGATTGAAACCCCCACCCCGGAACCGGAGGCCTCTCCGGAAGCGGAGACCGCGCCGGCCGTGGCGGAGCCCGCCGCTTCGGGCAAAGGAGTCTGGTACACGGTGGTGTGGGGCGACACGCTCTGGGACCTGTCCCGCACCTATTACCGGGATCCGTTTCAATACATGAAAATAGCGGACGCGCCGGAAAACACCATCCCCAACCCGGACCTGATCTTTGAATACCAGCGGATCTTCATTCCTGACAAATAGACTTCTCCCCTTTTCCATCGTCTGCCTCATTGTGCCGCTTTTCCTGCAATGCAAGGGCGAGACATACCTTGGTCTGGACCGCGGCCTGCTCGAGGAACGCCTGTCCCGCGGCGATTACGACTTTTTCAACAGGGTGGACCCCCAACACCCTCCCGGCCCGGAGATACTCGCCTTCGCGCCCGGGGCCGGATACTTCCTGGGCCTGGCCGCCCTGGACCACGGCCGCGCCGACCTGGCCGCCCACTTCCTGGGGTTGGAGGCCGACCGGGGACAAGCGCCCTACCTGCATTGGGCGGCGGAGGAATTGTTCACCCTCCTTAACAAACAGGACAAGTACGACCAGACCCTCGCCCGCGCCGCCGCCTATCTCAAGCGGTATCCTGATACGCCGGTCAAGGATCGGGTGCGCTTCTTGATCATCGAGGCCGAGTACTGGCGGAAGAACGATAAAACCGTTCTTGAGCTCCTCGACCGGTATTTTCCCGGCGGGCCGGCCGCGCTCCAAGCCGTCGATCCGGAGTTGGTGCTCTTCCGGACCGTGGCCGCCACCCGCCTGGCTCTGCCCGGATGGGAAGCGCAGGTCCGGAATTTTTACGCCATCCTGCGGGCCTCCTCCCTCCACCAGCGTCTCTCCTCCTACTTCAGAATTGAAAAGGAAAAACTCGCCGCCTTCACCGATTTCGATCGCCGGTGCTTCGCGGCCAAGACCCTTTTAGCCGACGGCCGTTCCCGCGAGGCCGCGGACGCCTATGAGGCGATTCTTCCCCGCCTGCCGGCCGCCGCGCTGGCCGCGGGCGTCTGGACCGCCGACTACACCGCCGCGGCCCTGGCGGAACAGCCGGCCACCCGCCGCGGCGATCAGCTGGCCGCCTTGTCACACCGGCTCAAGGGGGAGGCCGGCACGGCGCTGCTGGAAGCCGCGGGCAGGATATATCTGGCCGCGGGCAACAATAGTAAATCCAGGTCAACGAATGAATTGGTGGTGAATCGATCCGCGGATTCGTCCCGAAAGAAACGCGCTGTATACCGCTTGCTGAAAACCGGGCTGGATATGGGGGGCCGGACCGCCCTGGCGCTTTTCCGTCAATACGGCCCCCGCATCACGGATCCGGAATATTTTGACGACGTATGCGACGGGTTGGTCAGCCTGCTGGTGCGTGAACGACGCTTCAAGGCCGTTGTTGAGACGGCTTTATCCCCGCCTTCCTGGTGGCCGCGTTCGGAAAAAAGCCAACTCGTGTACACGGCGGCGCGGCTCCTGATGACGGGCCTGGCGGACGCTCCGGACAAGGAAAAAAAGATCACCGCGCTTCTGCGCGCCGCCGGGAACGAAAACGGACGCGGATACTACACCTTCATGTCCGCGTACCTGCTCAAGCACACGGACGCCATTGAAGCGTTTTTCCGACAGGCCCCGGAGGACAAACCCGAACGTCCCGCCGCCTGGCGCGAGGACGAACTCCGTCTGGACGGTCTTTTCTTCTTCGGCCTCTACGGCCGCGCCCTGGGGCGGCTGCCGGCCGCGAGAAAAAACGTAAAAACCGCGACCGTGGCCTACTGGGTCGGCGATTTGAACGCCCGGCGCCGTTGGTACGAGGCCATCCAACTGGCCGGACTGCTGCGTTCGCGCGATCCCGCCGCCTTTACCCGCCGTGATTTCGGCGCGTACTACCCGCGCGCCTTCGCGGACCTCATACCAGCGGCCGCGACCGCGTACGGGCTGGACGAACACCTTTTCTTCGCCCTGGTCCGCCAGGAAAGCGCTTTCAACCCGGGCATTCGTTCCTCCGCCGGCGCCGTGGGACTGACCCAGCTCATGCCCGACACGGGCGAATGGCTGGCCGGTCTCCTGAAAACCAAGAATCCCAACCTGACCGATCCAGCCACCAGTGTCCGCTTCGGCGCCTATTACCTCGATTTTCTGAAGAAGCGTCTGGACACCCTGCCCTTCATTTTGGCCGGCTACAACGGCGGCCCCACCAATGCCCGCCGCTGGCGCCGGGAATACGGCGACCTGCCCCCGGACCTGGCCGTGGAAGCGCTTGATTTTAGCGAAACCAGGGACTTCATAAAAAGCATCTTCTCCGCGCACGTCATCTACGATCTCATGTACAAGAACACGGGTATCGCGGCCAGCGCGGCGCTGTTCTACAACCTCTGACAAAGGACGCATGCATGGACCAACTCAAAGCTATCGCGGAAGCCGCCCTCCTCGGCCTGATCCAGGGTCTGACCGAATTCCTGCCCGTGTCCAGTTCCGGGCACCTGGAGCTGGCAAAACATATTCTGGGGTACGAGGCCCCGCTCCTCTTCACCGTTCTCCTCCACCTGGGAACACTGGGCGCGGTTTTTCTGGCCTTCCGCCGCAAGATCGGGGCGCTTCTGGCCGCCCTGTTCCGGATCGTCTTCCGCCGTAAAAAGGAAGGCGACGACGAGCTGGGCCGGCTCTGGATCCTCCTTCTTATTTCCACGGCCGCCACCGTGCCGCTGGTCCTGGTCTTTTCCGTGCTCAACGACTACGTCAATGCCCATCCCAAACTGATCGGCGTCTGCTTCCTGATTACGGCCGCGGTGCTGGTGGCGACGATTTTTTTCAAGGCCGTCTCAGGCCGGGAACGACCCGGTATCGGCGGCGCCGTGGCCATTGGCGCCCTGCAGGGCGTGGCCGTGCTCTCCGGTGTGTCCCGCTCGGGCATGACCGTGGGTGCGGGCCTGGCCGCGGGCCTGGACCGGGCCAAGGCCGCGGAGTACTCCTTTCTTCTGGCCATTCCCGCCATTCTAGGGGGCTTTCTCTGGGAACTGAAGGACGCGCCCCGTACCCTGGAATCCGTAAGCGTGGGCGGGTTGATCGCCGGGGTGGTCACGGCGTTTCTCACGGGATTGGCCGCCATTCTCCTGCTGGTGAAACTCATCAAGATCGGGAAATTCTGGCTGTTCGCCCTGTACCTGGTGCCCCTGGGAGTGTTGACGATCATTTTCGCCTGAACCGTGACGGGAAGAATTTCCCACTCTCTGTGGACGCGCGACTTACATCATCACGATCAGCCCCACGACGTTAACCAGGAAGTGTACAATCACACTGGGGTACAGCGAACCGGTCTTCTCGTAGATGGCGCAGCTGAGCACGCCGAATCCGAAAGCCACAAGAAACCAGGTCAAGGCCGGAATGATGAGAAGCTGCGGCAGGAGAATGAGAAAAGGCAGCATGTGCCGGACGCCGAACAGGGTGGAAGAGGCCAATGTGGCGGGCCAGAACCCGTGCCGGGTGCGGAACGAACCGAAAATGTAACCCCGATAGAACAACTCCTCACCGATCGGAGCCCAGATAAGGACGAACACCGCGAATATCAACTGGGCCGCGTCCAGAGAAAGAGACGTCCGCGCCGTGACTGCGCTGAAAATGGCGTCAATTCCGGCGGGCAGGGAGTAAACGGGATTCCCGGCCACACCCAAAGCGTTCAGAAAGAGCTGCAGGATCACGCCCGAGGAAATTTGATCCCAGATAACGCTTATGGCAAAAAAGAGAAGAATGAACGGCAGGAAGCCGATCATGACCTTGCCGAATTTGCCGAACGAATATGTTTTAAGCACCAAAGGCAGCACCAGGGCGATAACCGCGAACGCCGGAAAGAAAGGCGCCCATGGTACAAGGAAACTTTCCACCAGCGCCACCAGCAGCAACGCGATCGAGACGATGAGCACTCCCGC
>CAYQRT010000191.1:0-6296 GCA_964419695.1 uncultured Spirochaetaceae bacterium
CCGCTGTGTGTAGCCGTGCACGGTCTCCCCGCCCAGGCTGCGGTCCGAGTAGTTCCCTTGGGCGGACACCAGCTGGTCCAGATCGTCATAGTTGTATTCCTGCGTGATGGTTTTCTCCCCGGCCGTGTTCGCCGTTCGCATGATATTGCCTACCCTGTCAAAGGTGTAGGTCATGTCCTGGAACACCCTGCCACTCGCGGACACGGTCCGGATCCGTGACAGCCAACGCCGTGTGGGATGATAGGAGTATTGCGTGGTGACGTCATTGCCGTAGCGGAGAAAGGCCCGCTGACCGAATTCGTCGTAGGCGATCAGCTTCACGTACCGGGCGGTAAGACCGTCCCGGGCGCCCGTCACCGTCTTCACCTCGCCCCCGCGGCCGTAGCCGTAACGGAGGACCTCTCCATCGGGATAGGTGATGCTTTGCACGCGTCCCAGGTAGTCATACCCGTACTCCATCACGCCCGTGTAGCTTTCATTAATACCCCGCAGGAGCTTGAGCGTCTTGGTCGTTTTCACCGTTTCGCCCAGTTTCCCGTACTCATAGCGTATCAGACTCATCTTGTTTTCCACGGCCAACAGCCGTCCGGCCGCGTTGATATCCCGGTTACCGTTCGTCCCGTAGGTATAGGTGACCGTGCCGCTGGTGCCCGTGTCCGGATAGGTGATGGTCTTGAGCCGTGCGTACTCGTACCCGTACTCAATCCATTTGCCCTTCTCCCTCAGGGACGCGTCTATTTTCCGGTAGAGCCGCCCCGCGCCGTCATACCGGTATTCGGTCGTTCCCGCGTCCGGGGTGGTCATTGACGTGCGCCGGCCCAGCAGGTCATACTCAATGATGATGGGATTACCGTCCGCGTCCAGCACCTGCGTGATCTCATGCAATGTATTGTATGCATAGGCAGTGGAGACTTCGACACCGTTCCTGGTTTGAACGACCCTGACGATATTACCCACTGCATCCGCATAACGTATCTTTGTCCGGCCCTCCGGATCGGTGACCGCCGTCTCCCGCAGTCCGTTTCGGATCCTGAACTCAGTGCGTACTTCGCTCAAGTCCGGATAAGCAACGCGCACCGACCGGCCCCGCGCATCATACTCCGTTTCCGTGGCGTTTTTACGCGGCGTGGCCGTGAACGTGTCATCATCCCCGGATCGGAACGCGGGCTGGCTTTGCCGCGCCGCCCGGCCGAACTCGTCATACTCCACCAGGCCGCTGATACTCATGCCCGGCATCACCACCCGGTTATCCGCGTCCCAGACCTCTGTCTGTTTTTTGGTCTGGATCAGCCGGTCCCAGCCATCCGTGAAAACCACGGTCACCAGTGTTTCAGGGTTTTCAGGATCAAATTGCACCTTGTTCCGGGTCACGGCCCGGGCCGGCCTTTCCGTATGGTAATAGGCGAACTCAAGCGCCGGGGTCGTTCCGTCGTACGGCCCGAACACACGAACCAGCCTTCCGTTCCCGTCGTACTCATAGCGCATGGCATTGCCGTTCGTGTCCGTGCTTACAAGCGGCGCACCCAGGCCCGGATCGTAGGTGGTTTCCGATTCGCACCCAAAGCTGTCCGTCACCCCGGCGACCAGGCTCTGCGTGTCCGGGTCATACCCGTAGGTCAGGCGGAATCCGGTGGGATCGGTCACCGTCTCCGTATTTCCCGTGCCCGCGTTATAGGTCAGCCTCGTTTCCAGCCAGTTGGTCCCGTCATACACGCGGTATGAAGTCAGATCCCCGTGATCATTGTAGGTTCCCATCCGCCGCCTGAGCACATGGCCGGCGTAGTCCCGCACCACCACCTCATCGGGCAGGGACAGGAGATGATTGTTGATCTTCGTCTCATCATCGTCATAGCTGATGCTCAGCTGTACATCGTCTTCCCATTCCGTGACACTGCCCGCGTTCAGGTACTCGGTCACATTGCCGTACCGGTCATAAGCCCGGTACTCTTCCGCGGTCACCATCCCGTCGTATGATCCGGGCTCATACTCCTCATGCTGCGTGCGCACCGGCCGCGTGCATCTCACGCCCGGGACCGCCTCCGCCACGTCCACCGTCTCATACTCATTTGTCTGACGCGACAACAGCGTCCCGTCCCCGTCATACGTGGACTGGTCCACAAGCAGGCCTTTGCGGAAGCAATTATCCGTGGCATAGGTCGATATCGTGGTCAACAGCACGCTTTGATCCAGTTTCCACAACCGGGAAGTGACCGCACCGAAGCCGTACCCTTCCCGCTCATACCGGTCGTACTTTCCGTTGGCATAGGCATAGGTGACATACCTCGTATCAACCCCGTCGCCTGAGTGCCCGTCATCCGTCCGTACGCCGGACATCACCCACTTGCTTTGCGGCATGGCCTGGCTGGGCCGGGTGCGTTCGTACTCGATCTCCAGGCTGCTTCCCAGGGGGCCCTCCACCCGACGCAGCAGATTGGTGCGGCCGCGGCGGTTGTAGCGTACCTTGAGTTCATGGTCGTTGGTGGATACCACCCAATCCGGACATCCGTCCGCGTTCACGTCCCGTATATCCGTGTCGTTCCAGCCGGCATTGATCCCGGCGTTGCCACCTCCGCTGATGACAATCCGTATGCCCGCGATGGGAATGGGGATGGAAATGGTGATGGACGCCGATGCCCCTCCCGACGCCGAACCGCCCTGGTTGATCCACCGGTCCGTATACCCGCCCGTCCAGGCTGTCTCAACCGCGGCAAACCCGCTCCCCGTGTTCAGGGCAACCAACAACGTGCCGTCCACCAGCCGCCGCACGTGGTCAGGCAGTCCGTCCCCGTTCATGTCCAGGAGGGTTTCAAACACGCCGGTGCCCGTTCTCCCCAAGGACACACCGCCGCTGAAACTGGCAAAATCCACGTCAAACCCCAGGTTGAGATTCGCGTTCAGCCCGGAACTGATACTGCCGTTGGACCTGATATAGCCGGAGCCCCAGGACTCCGGCGCGGCAAAGCCGTAACCGGTGTTGAGGCTGACCGATATGGAAGGATTGTCAAATGTCCCGCTCACCAGATCCGGCAGCCCGTCCCCGTTCATGTCGATAAAATCATTGAAACAGATGGAAAGCGCGCCGCCGAAGTTACCCCCGGCTTTGAGGGATTTGACGTAGACCACGCCCTTGTTCTTGGAATCGGGCGCCGTGATGGTGAAATCGGGTCCGACCGACAGCGTTCCAGTGTAATTGGTGTTCAACCGCGTCTCCATGATGTTCTGGGTCTGCCCGATCAGCCCGCCGTTGGCGGCCGTGTACTGGATGGTCTTGTCCGTGAGGAAATCCGGGTAGCGGTCGCCGTTGAAATCGATGTATTCAACCACACCGTAGCTGTTGCCGGCCGAGACCGTTCCGCCCAGGCTCACCGGAATATCATCAGGCTGCCCGCCGACATCCACCGGCAGCTCCACGCCGCCGCCCACCGCTCCCTGGAAAGCCCATGACCGCCGGTTCACCAAGCTGGCTCCGCCTCCGCCCACCGCTATCTCTATCTCTTCCGGATGATTGTCGTTCTTTCGTGAACTGCTCATCACGTGTTCGTCATCCGCCGGATCATCCGCGTCCGATCCGGGATATCTTACAATCAGACATTCCTCATCCGCGCTCTTCCACTGGCCCTCCACCGGGTCGGGATACATGATATATGCGTCCGGTTCTTTGGCCCCGGCTCCTGAATCATGATCAACATTTCCCGCATATCCCTCATCCAGCTGCAGGTGGTTGGGGTGCAGCTGTCTCAAGGGCGGGGGATTTTCAAAATTGAACTCACCCGTGACCGAACCATTATATGCGAACACGCCCCAGCCCCGGTATGAGGCCGGTATCAGTCCCTCGGGTACCAGCCTGTCCCTATTGAAAGATTCCGTGGTCCTGAAGAAATCCTTATATATCGGCTGATTGTTTTCGTCATACCCGACTATGGTTTGCTCAGGATCACTGCCGAACCGGTAGCGGATCGAATAGACGACCGGATTGGCTCCGGCGGGAACGTGCAGTTCCTCTAGGTGATACTCCAGAAAATACTTATCCAGTTCAACCACGTCCGAAATGGTCAAGGCGATGGGCTGCGTAAAGCCGTCCCGCGTGTTGCCGCTGATAGTGATCACACCCGACGTTACCGGTTCCACCCGGTCCGCCCGTTTCACCGTAAACCGGATGCGTCCCGTCACCGCCGGCGGATTTTCTATGGGCCCGCCCGTGCCGGTCATGCTCACCGTGGGCCAGAGGCGCACCGTGCTGTCCGAATGCTCCGGATCGCCGTCCACGATTATCCAGTCCTCACCGGCATCCTTGCCTGCCGTCCAGACCCTGAGCCGGTCCGAAACCGGCACGTACACCGGCGGGTTGGCGTACCCGTGCACGACCACGGGCGGTGTCAAAACCTGCGTTCCGTGTTCCGCCGTATTGTAATGATCGATCGTGACCGTGGGCGCCCAGACCACTGATCCCAGATCCACCGGGCTGTCATACGACATGGTGAATGAAAGACCGTCGGTGCTTTTCAGGGCAATAGGCTGGTTGATGAACTCGACGGCCGGGATTTCCTCGTCCCAGGCCAACGGCCGTTCGAAAATCTGGGTGTATTCCGTTTCGATTTGCCCGCTGTCATTGATTATCACCTGCCCGTTTTCGTCAGTGGCTATCTCAATCTTGTACACGCGCACGGTCACATCCGCGCTGGTCCGGCCCTTGCGTAACACACCGCCTATCACGGCCGTGGTGTCATACCCGGGGAACAGTTCCCCGCTCCGGCCCGCGTACGCATCATCCCGCGCCGCTGAATACCGGTACGATTCCAACCCGTTAGCGTCCCGTGTTGTTTCCAGGTTTTCCACGGCCGTGCCGTCCACCACCGTGTATTCAACAACCGGCGTCCAGCTCACTTCGTCGAATAGGCCGTCCCAGATGGAGTTGACCCGGAAAAACACCTTGTCCCCCGCAGCCATAGAAATCGCATCCACGCCTTCCGGAATGTATTCACCGTGATCGAGCGGTCCGATCGTTTGCATCCACAGGGGCGCGTTCCCATTTTTCTGAATACTCACCCGTACACCGTCCGTTTTGCCTTCCACGCCTTCATAATGAGAACGTGTAATCTCCTTGCCGTTCTTCATATATCCGGTTCGCCGGTCGTCCAGCCGTACATGACCCGAAATCCGTACCGTTCCATTATAAGGCGCCGTCCATACGCGAACCGCGTCCATGGGAGGCGAAGCCGCCACCACCTTCTCATACTCCGCGTGCAGTTGTTCGCGCAAGCTGTCGCTCACAATCAAGTCGCCGCTGACGCCCACAGGCACCCCGGTGTCCTGACTGTTCGTGGAAAACCGAGGTGTTCCCCCGTCCAAATAACAAAAATACACCACCCCGTGGTTCACCCAGTCCGGCAGTCCGTCTCCGTTCACGTCCGTCCAGTATACTTCCCCGTTGGTATGCGTGGCCGTATAGACGGCGCTCACGTAAATGGGGTTGATGTTGACCTCGCCCCCGATCGAATAACTGTCCGTGGTGTCCAAACCCAGTTTATTCACCGTGTCCAGGGGCGCGGATTCCCCGGTAAAACTCAGTTTGCCGTCCGCGTCCAGCACGCCCGGCCGGTAGCTGACCAGGTTTCCCTTGGCGAACACCTTATCCAGCACACCGTCTCCGGTGATGTCCATGAACACGGTCTTTGGTTCACTCTCATTCCGGTTATAGCCGCCCCGCAGGCCCGCCGAACTGCTCTTGGTCTGCTCGGCCACGTTCCAGCCCACGCCCAGGTAGACATTGCCCCCGGCGTTCCAGCCCGTGGACGTGCCCAACACCGTGGAATCCATCACCGCCAAAGGGCTCAGATCGAACAGCTCCACATTGTCCATTCCCGGAGACGCGTCCTCCTCCGGTCCGAACCCGCAATACCCGTCTTCTTTATAATAGGCGAACGTGTGCCTGTAGAACTCGGCGTCATCATTTCCGGACCTCGCCAACACCGAAAGCAAACTCTTGCCGAACGGTCCGGTTACGTAATCAAACACATATCCCCGGATAAGCCGCGTGCGTTCGTACACCTCCACTTTCTTGAGGAGATCGGCCGTTACCGTTTTAAACCCGCCGCGGCAATCGATACTCACATCGCCGCGCCTGGTTCCCGGCCACCCGTCCTGTTCCCGGTCCCGGATCAATACAATCCGATGCGTGGGGGACAACCCCGCCCCCCTGTTCCCGGTCCAGCTAACTTCCTTCAAGTAAACTTGCGTCCCGGGCACGCCCCCGGTGCCGTTGCCCGTGCCGCTGTCCGTCACCGACGCGTATTCGT
>CAYQRT010000192.1:0-6240 GCA_964419695.1 uncultured Spirochaetaceae bacterium
ATGCCGAACTGCAGGGTGCGCGTGCGCAGGGAGAGGCTCCAGTGGATGAGAAACCCCGCGGCGCACACCGCCATGATGATCAGGAAACCGAGGGTGAGGGTGGCATTGACTCCTTTAAGCAGCGGATCGTTTTTGCGCGCGGCCAGGATCTGCGTTTGACTGGCGGCGGCGCCGATAGCCAGGTTCTTTTTTTGTATATCGGCATAGACTTGTGCGTCTGTGGACCCGGGCTTTTTGCGAAGCCAGACCTGGTACGGTTCCTTGGCCAGGGAATTCTGGAGAAAGGGCAGATTGGCCACGATCAGATGGTTCATCTCCCCGCCGCCGGCCGGTCCGGGGTCGAAGGCGGGCCAGTAGTCCACAAAGGCGTAGATCACGCCCTGGATATACTCCTGGTTCCCCCAGGTAAAGGAGAGGGTGTCTCCGGCATTGAGGTTGAAGCGCGTGTGAAAGTCCCGGGACACAAGCAGGGCGGTGGGGGAGTCGGCTAAAAGGTTCAGGTACTCATACCAGTGGTGGGGGAGCAGGTCCCGGCGGAACCAGGAGACCTCGCCGAACTCATGAGGGATGATGCCCTGCAGGGTGACGCCGGTCACCACGTCGCCTCCCAGGCTTGCCTTGCCGTTGGTGTTCGTAAAGACTTTGGTGGCGCGGCGCACGCCGTCCAGCCGTGTGTAGGGCAGGAAGGACGGCTCCCGGTAGTTCCGGGAAACGCTGTAGGAGCGTTCGACCTCTTGGTCGGAGAGGGTGCCGCCGACCGGGGGCCCCTGCGGTCCGCCGGCGCGCGAGGTCACCGAACCCTCCTCGGTCCACACCGGCTGGAGCACTATATCCGCCCCCAGGCGGTAACGGACTTTGTCCTCCACGTTCCGGTTCAGGGTGCGGGCCGTGGCCGCGCTGAACACGCCCACCGCCAAAGAGAAAATCAGGAAGATCATGAGAGACCGGCTCCGACCACCGGTCCGTCCCACACGGAGAAGCGCGTAATACATGACCGGAGACCAGCGGCTGCGTCCGGCCCGGTAGGCCAGCCGCACCAGGAGGGGAAAGGCGCGTATAACCAGAAGGCCCGCTCCCAGGATGAAGAAGGCGGAAGTGAGAAAGAGGAGCGGATCAATGCCTAGATCCAGCGTACCGGCGCCGGTGAGGCGCAGCAGGGTTTCGCGGCTCTGGTAGCGGTAGAGACCGTAGGCGGCCAGGGCCAGCAGCACCAGGTCCAAAAAGAGCCGCTTCCACAGCGGTGGTTTGTCGTCCCGCGCGCTGCGTTGTTTAAGTTCCACGATGGAAATCCGCGCCGCCTGGAAAGTGGGGGCCATGCGCGCGGCCACCAGGCAGAGCGCGACCGCCGCCGCGTACAGGAAGGTGGAGGGACTGAGGAAGAGGGGCAGGGGCGCGCGCCGTACGAACTCCAAAAACCCGTTGCTCGCCCCCATGAAGGTTCCCAGGATAAGTCCCAGGGGCGGCCCCAGAAGCAGGGCCACGAGGACCAGGGCCAGGCTTTCCGTGAGATACATGAGAAATACCTGGGCGGTGCTCTTGCCCCGGCTTTTCAGCACCGCGATTTCGGTCCGTTCGCCCGCCACCACCAGGCCGGTGATCATGGAGACGAAAAAAAAGAGGAGGATAATGACGGGTACGTCGATGATCATCAGGGTCAGCCGGAGTTGCTGCTCCCGGCTGCCGTACCGCTCCAGAATCGGACGGGCGCGGAATTCTACCGTGAGCGACTGACGGTACCGCTCGGCCAGTACATGATGAGAGTCCAGGGCCTGAAGCATGGGCCCCAGGGCGGACAGGGTGAGCGCGTGGTAGTCGTACGCCGCCGTCCATTCCGCGGTCTGCAGCAGCGGGGACGCCCGGTCCAGGATCTCCCGCTCAAAATAACGATGGCTTATGTAGAGGGTGGCCAGGTCGGGGCTTTTGGCCCAGTACGTGTCCCGCTCGTCGCGCAGGTCGAAGACGCCTGCGATCCTGGCGCGCGCAAAGGGCAGTTCCCCCGGCCCGGAAAGGGTAAGCACGTCATTGAGAAAAAACCCGTTATCATTGAGGAAGTGGGCCGTGACGATCACCTCAATAGTCCCGTCCGTGACCGTGTCGGCGTAGAGTTTCCCGTGCGTCAGGGTAATGTGGTCCTCCATGCCTTGAAGCGTCCGGAGATAGACGTTCGTGTCCGGACGGCCTTCCTCGGCCCGGCCCGCCACGCGGGCGCCGGATAAAGCGATGGTCGCCTGCTCGCTTACGGTAAGCAGGGGCAGGGGGATCTGGGGGATGAGTTTTTCCCGCACGTTCCGGCGGAGAGTGGTAAAGGCGCGGGCACGGTCGCCCGGGTTCATGTATTCGAAGGAACCGCGGATGGTGTAATTGCCCGGAAAGACATTGTCCTCGGCCTGCGCCGCCTCCAGGTCCGCGGTCAACACCTTTTGCAGCACGCCGTCGGTATAGAGCGGGATGACGGCGGCCAGGGCCGTCACCAGGGTGAAGCCCGCGGCTAACAGAAGTGAGAGGCCGCGGTTGTTGATCATTTTTCGCAGAATGGTCCTGAGCAACGCGAGGATCTCCTTGTCCTATTCGACCACCAGCTCGCCCGGCTCCAGGCCGGCCGTGATCTCCGTCTCCAGGGTGGATTCGATGCCGGTGCGCACGTCCCGCTCGTTTACCAGGCCGTCCTCCAGCACCTTGACGAAGGAACGGGTCCCGAAGGTGTGCACCAGGCGGCGCGGCAGCACGATGACGTCTTTCGCGCGTTCCAGGGTGGCCTCCACCATGGCCTCGTCGTCGATGTTCACGCCGGCGGTCGACCCGGCGATTCGAATGAAGATGGTTTCCTTCATTTTTTCATAGTCTTCTTGCGGAACCTGCTGCGGGGTTAGGACCACTTCGCCGGAGAAGGTACGGCCGCCGCTGGAGATGGCGACCTTCATGCCCAGCCGGAACCGGTCGACCTGGTTCCCCACGTAGCGTACGATGAGCCGGTGCGGATCGGCCACGCTCACCATGATCTTGTAGGGGGGCACGCGCTCGCCCGGATTGACCGGGGCCAGGTAGACCACCCGGCCGGCCACCGGAGCGTGCAGAATGGATTTTTCCCGCTCCCGCTTGAGTTCCTCCAGCTTGAGCTGGGCCATCTCGATGTCGCGTTCGGCCGCGCGGATTTTGTACGCATAGTCGAGCTGCAGCTCTTCATGCGCGTATTCCTGCATGGTGACGCGGCTGGCCAGGCGGCGCAGGTCGCCGGCCGGTATGGTTTCCTTGAGTCCGGTTTTTACCTCCAGGTCTCTTTTCAAGTCTTCCAGCTCCAGGCGGCTGCGGGCGATTTCGGGCACGGACACGGCCTTAAGCCGGGACAGGGTCTCCCGCGTCTTTTCCAGGGTCAGGGTTTGGCGGCGGATTTCGTTTTCCAGCGTGTCGGTGTCCAGGGCGGCCAGCAGTTGTCCGGCGCTCACGTATTGCCCGTAGCGCACCGCCACGCTGCTTAAAAAACCCTCGCGGTTGGAGAAGGCCACGTCCACCTGTTTTTCCGGGTAGAAGTAACCCCGGACCGTGACCGTATTGGCAATGGTTCCCCTGGCCGCGGTGTGTGTCTTGTATTCCACCACGTCCGGCCGGCGCAGGGGCGGGGCCAGGGTTTCTTCCTCTTCGGGCAGAAGCAGGCCGCCTCCCAGGACAAGGAAGACGATCAGGGCCGCTGCGCCCAGGCCGATGAGAAGCCTGATGATGGTTTTTTTTGACGGCTTAACGGGACGCATCTCTCTTTTCCCGGAACGCGTCAAGTTGGGCCTGCACCCGGGCCACCAGCTTGTCGATGCCGCGCTCCTTCTCCTCCTTGATGTACTCTTTAAGCGTTTCATCGGTGAAACCCCCGGACAGTAGTTTCCATTCCATCTCGCCCGCCATCATTTTACGGAGGGCGGTATCGATACCGCTGAAATCCAATTGGATAACGCCGTGCGGCGGATAGGTGGCCTGGCGGAGAAGCATGTCCCGCCTTTTTTCCCGGAAATCCGGGGAACATGATGCGTGGGCCCGCTCGAAATTAATGTCCATGAACACGTCCCAGAACCCGTTGCGCTCGAGGTATGAATCCTGGCGTGTGACGTCTTCAGGAAAATCGTACTGGTCGCCCTTGAGCACGTAGGTTTTCCCTTCGATGCCGTACCGGATCAGATCATAATTTTTCTGGTTGGCGTGGACCCATTCCAGGAACATGAGCGCGCGTTCCGGATGCTTGGATTGCGGGTTGATCATCCAGGCCGACGGTGGAGAGGCGATCCGCTGCACGGGGGCGTCGGGGAAAAGCGGAAATTCGATGAATGTGCCGTCGTCGTGCGCCGTGTACAGAACCTCGTTGAAGGAGGCCGAGTCGCCCTCGTTCATGATCCAAGCGCCCCATCTTTTATTGCGGATCAGGATGGGATCGGCCGTGACGATGGGGAAGGGCATGGCGTCACCGGAGGCTTCTCTGATCAGGCGGGAGGCACGCTGCAGGACCCGGGCGTATTCGGGCGTCTGTTCCCAGGCCATGACCTTCATCGCGGGATCGTTCCATTTGTACACCAGGCCCAGGTCGTAATCGAGCACGGCGTACCCGGAACCGGGACCGACAATGGAAAGCAGGGGACGGGTGGTGGTCAGCGCCACCATGCCGTTCTCGTGTTTTTTCAAAGTGTTCACGAAGGCCTCCAGGTCGTCCAATCCCTGAAACGGGCCCTGGTTGTATTTCTGCAGGAGTTCGTCCCTGACCACGACGCTGGCCCGGTCCACTTCCGGATAGTTGTTCCGCACGCCCAGAAGTTTACCGTCAATGACGAGCGCGGTCTGATCCTCGGGCGAGAGCAGCCGCGCGTAGTGCGGGGCGTAACGGGGAAAGAGGGCGGTGAGGTCCAGAGCCAGGCCCGCGTCGGACATGGTTTTCATGATGTTAAAACTCTGATCGAAGAAGGAAAAATACATATCGCAGGGTTCGCCTTCGGTCATGACGCGCTTGAGTTCGGATTCGTAACTGATGTAGTCCAGGGTGACCAGGTTCAGTGTTACCTTGATCGAATCCCGGGTCCGACGTTCGATCTCGTCCAGCACTTCCCGGGTATCCTCCCGTACCTCCCCTTCGTACCAACCCGGTACGCAGAGGGTGAGCGTTACCGCTTCCAGATTTTTGTAGTCCTCGCGGTTCCCGAAAATATCCAGGGATTCAGCGTTCTCATTACAGCCGGGCATGGCCAGGCAGAACAGGCTGATGACGCCGAGGCAGGCGAGGAGACGGATGTGTTTCACTGTTTTCCCCCGTTTCATGGCGTGTGAATATCAGGTTGTTGAAAAATTTCCATTTTTCAACAACCTGATAGAGTCCTTTGGGCGGTGTGCAGTGATGGCAGTATAGCGGGATTTCGGGGTCGTGTGTACCGGAGGCCGGGTTTTTTTTTGCCGTGCTGTGTATCTCCCGGGAAAACCGGCGGAGGCCGGGGAGAACATCCGCGGCGGTGCCGGACAAAATACCGGGAACCGGAACGGATCCGGCTCCCGGTATTGAAGCACCTGATTGCGGTCGTCAGTAGGCCGCGGACCAGCCGGTATAGCCCGCGTCGTTGAAGGCGGGATCGTAGGATACGCCGCCGGCGGTGACCGTGAAGGCGCGGGAGAGACTGCCGCTGGCGCGGAGTTCGTCCGGGGTGATCAGCTCCCGCAGCACGGAGCGCAGGTGGCTGTCCGCCCTGGCTCTGCGCCAGGCGCTGCTCTTGAACGGATTGCACAGGAAGAGGTAGATCGAGTAGATCTGGTAAATGAGCGATTCGCGGAACGGCGTCCAGCGCTGGGCGCCCAGATAGGCCTCGTCATAGAAGGCCATGTCCTCGACGTTCACCCCGGCGTCGGCGTACACCCGCCAGGGCACCTTGCTGCAGTACCAATAATCGTTGTCCTGCCGCGGGATGGGCTGGAAAGACCCGTAGGGCGTGCCCAGGTAGCCCAGGAACGCGTAGACCGTATGGCCGTCCCGGTTGGCCGCCACGGCGTTGATATGCTGGGTCATGTCGGGCACGGGCGCGGCCGCGTGCAGCACGGTGACGATGTCGTTGGCGGCCCAGTCCAGATAACTTTCGTAATTGAGCGCCTCGTCGCCGCCCAGGATGTAATCGGCGTCCGAGGAGAGGATGCAGTTGTCGGCGCCAGCCGCGGCCAGGTCCGCGTTGAGTACGCCGGAATGCGCGTAGCCGCGCACCAGCATCTGGCTCATCAGTTCCGAGA
>CAYQRT010000193.1:0-6214 GCA_964419695.1 uncultured Spirochaetaceae bacterium
AGGACAAGTCTTCCGCCCTGAAACCTTTCACTGATAAGGGCATCCATTACGCGCGGGCGCGGATCACTCCGGAAAACCTGGGCGCCGAACTTGCCAAACACCTGGATAAAGGCGGACTACTCGTCGACCTGTCCTGGAACATCGCGGCCGTGGACATCCTTGGTTGGTGCCATAAGCACGGGGTGTTGTACGTCAATACATCCGTGGAAGTATGGGATTCGTTGGGAGGCATTCAGAAGGAATCGCCCTATGAGAAGTCGCTCTACTTTCGCCAGATGAAGCTGGGGGAGCTGACCAGGGACTGGAAGGACTCCGTTACGGCCGTAGTCGATCATGGCGCCAATCCCGGGCTCATTTCGCATTTCGTCAAACAGGGATTAATGGACATCGCCGCGCGGGTGGCGGCGGAGAAAAAGGCCCCGGCCGCGGACCTGGAAAAAATCGGGCAGTACGCCAAGGACCGCGATTTCGCGCACCTGGCCCGCCAGCTGGGGGTGAAGGTCATCCACTGCAGCGAGCGGGACACGCAGATCGCCGACCGGCCCAAGGAGGTGGATGAGTTCGTGGGCACCTGGAGCATCGAGGGCCTGCGCGAGGAAGGCACGGCGCCCGCGGAGATGGGGTGGGGTACCCATGAAAAGACTCTGCCCGCCCTGGCGCACCAGCCGCCGGTCGGACCCAAGAACCAGGTTTTCCTGGCCCAGATGGGTATGAACACCTGGGTGCGCTCCTGGATCCCGGACGAGGAGATCGTGGGCATGGTCATCCGTCACGGTGAGGCCTTCGGCCTGTCCGACCGGCTGACCGTTCGGGAGGGTAAGGAAGCGGTTTACCGCCCCACCGTGCATTACGCCTACATGCCCTGCCACGAGACACTCTCCTCCTTGTGCGAGCTGCGCGGCCGCAATTACGTGATGCAGTCGAAAATGCGCATCATGGAGGACGAGATCACGAGCGGCGCCGACATCCTGGGCGCGCTTCTCATGGGGCACGCCTTCAACTCCTGGTGGACGGGAAGCGCTCTTACTATAGAAGAAGCGCGGCGCCTGGCCCCGCATCGCAACGCCACTACTTTGCAGGTGGCGGCCGGCGTGGTGGGCGCCGTGCTCTGGATGCTCGCCAATCCGCGGCGCGGCCTCAACCTGCCGGACGACCTGCCGCACGACTTCATCCTGGAGTACGCGAAGCCGTTCCTGGGGGACTTCATCTCCACGCCCTCGGACTGGACGCCGCTCAAAAACCGGATTGTCTACTTCAAGGAGAACCCGGCCAGCCGGCCCGACCCGGATGTTTGGCAGTTCTCCAATTTTCTCTTTCTGGACTAGGCGGCGGTTGACAGACTCTTCAAAATATTGTCATCGTTCAAGAGCAGGAAGTTGAAAAAATGGAACTCTTTCAACTTCCTGCTCTTGAAATTGCTTTCGCAATTTCGAAGCTTATGGATGCTCTTGATAAACCGCATTCGGTTTATCAAGAGCATACTCGAGTCTCGAGGCGGGGGATATGACGGAACAGAGGAAGAAAGAACTACAGGAGATCGCCCGGGAGCAGGGCACTCCCACTTTCGTCATAGATCATGAAAAAATCCGGGAAAACTTCCGCTGCTTTCGCGAGCACCTGCCCGACGTGCAGCCGTATTTCGCCGTCAAGTCCAATTCCAACAGGGAAGTGGTGGAGACCCTCTATAAGATGGGCGCCAGCTTCGACGTGGCCAGCCTGCCCGAGTTCGAGCTGGTCTACGAGAATATCAAACGTCTTTCACCGCAGGAGCAACAGGATTTCATCTGGGACAAAATCATCTACGCCAACACGATCAAACCGGCCGAGGTGCTGTCCGAGCTCAACAAGTACAAGATGCTCGTTACCTTCGACAACCGGTCCGAACTCGCCAAGATCAAGAAGCACGCGCCCGACGTGGGGCTGGTCATCCGTATCCGCGTACCCAACACCGGCAGTATGGTGGAGCTTTCCAGCAAATTCGGCGCTGACCCCGGTGAAGCGGTGGATCTTATCAGCGAGGCGGCGTCCCTGAATATCGGCGTGGGCGTGGAGGGGATCTCCTTCCACGTGGGCAGCCAGTGCAACAATTTCGATAACTACGTGCAGGCCCTGCAGATCGCCTCCTCCGTCTTCAAGGAAGCCACGCTACGCGGGGTGGAGATGGGCTTCGTCAACAAACAGGGCGGCCGTACTATGGTGCTCGACATCGGCGGCGGGTTCCCGGCGCGCTACACGCGGGACGTCCGGCCCTTCGGGAGCCTGGCCAAGAAGATCAACTCCGAAATCAAGCGGCTGTTTAGGGGGGAAGACGTCCAGGTGATCGCCGAACCCGGTCGCTACCTGGTGGCCGACGCCTGCACCCTGGTGGTGAAGATCATCGGTAAGGCGGTGCGCAACGGCAAGACCTGCTACTACCTGAACGACGGGGTCTACCAGACCTTCTCCGCCCAGATCTTCGACCATCAACACTACCCGCTGCACGCCTTCAAAGGCGGCGAAAAACAGCTCTGCGCCACCTTCGGCCCCACCTGCGACGCTTTCGACACCATCTCCCTGGCGGACGAACTCCCCGAGGACCTGGAAATCGACGATCTCCTTTACGCGGAGAAGATCGGCGCCTACACCATCGCCTCGGCTACCAGCTTCAACGGCTTCCCGCCGGCCAAGGTCGTGCATATCAACCGGTGAGAAACACGGATGGTGAAAGGGGGCGGACGTTCCTTGAAGAAGTGTTTTCGGCTGCCGGTCATCATCACCTCCTTTCTCCTGGGAGCGGTCATTCTGGTCTCGGTTGTTCTCGCCATTCTTTCCCGGGTACTTGTCTATCAACCCAATAGTTATAATGCGGTGAAGGTCGCGGCGGCGCTGGCCGCCGACCAGGCGATCCGTGAGATTTTTATCGAAGCCGGCGGGATCCGGCTGCACGGGTATACCGTTCGGAATGAGGTGCGGCCGGACGCGCCGTGGATCGTCTTTTTCGGCGGCCAGGGCGATGATGTCTTCCGGTATACGGGCCTCTTCCGCCGCTTGGCGGGCTGTAATATCGTCATGTGCGAATATCGCGGATACGGCCTCTCCGGCGGCGAGCCGTCCGAGCGTGTACTCATGGACGACGGCCTCGCTGTGTTTGACCATGTCCGCCGAAATCTGGCCGGGCCCGCCCCCCCCGTATACGCCATGGGCTTCAGCCTCGGCACGGGTGTGGCCGTAAACCTATCGGCCAACCGGCCGGTGGACGGTCTCGTGCTGGTCGCCCCCTACGATAGCGTAAGGCGGGTAGCGGGCAATTATTTTCCGGAGTTCATCCTCAGCTTATTCCTGCACGAGGATTACGATTCGATTTCACGCATCGGTTCGGTACACTGCCCTCTGCTCGTTATTGCGACGTCCGGTGACCAGGTCGTGCCGTTCCATCACACGCAAAGACTCTACGAGCGGGGTTCTCAACCGAAGAGCCTGATCATCGTTCCGAACGTCACCCATAATACCATCCTTTCCTCCGATCAATGTTTTTATGAACTGGGACACTTTCTGCAGAAGAAGGCCCCGGGGCCTGGGCCGGCCGTTTTACCGGAATAATTTTTGCATTATTCATTTGTCATTGATATACTATAAATATGAAAACCATAATCATTTTTTGTCTGTTGTTGACCGCCTTCGTCGCCCCGGCTTTTTCTCAGGCCAAGGACGTGACGTTCCCCGCGGTACCCGGCTCCATGGAGGAGCTGGTAACCCTGCGGAATAAGATTGCCGTCACGCCCGAGGGCGGCGCCGCCACCTTCCTCCTGGCCATGATCATGTACGGGGAAGACAGGGAATTGGGCCTGCAAGCCTTCACCCTGACCCTGGACATGGGAGACCTGGTCAACGGCACCGTGTATAAGGGCTACCAGCCCCGGTCTACCTGGTACGAGTATTTCCGCCAGATCGACAAGTTCCCGTTCCTGGGAAAGATCTACGTCAAGGGCACCAAGACCAACCAGGGTTACGCTTTGAATGCGGGGTCGCACGCATTCACGTTCACGGAAGTCCGCACTGACCGCAAGGGCATGATGAAGGTGTTTGTGGCCACCACCAGCGGTAATTGGCCCCGGCCCATGCTCATGATCAAGAACGATAAGGGGCTCTGGAAGGTCAAGGAAGCGTCCAGCGTGTTCGTGGGCCCGTCTGCCATGCCGCCCTTGCCCAAAGAAGAGCGGAAGCCGGACGAGCTGTAGCCAAAGCGCTTCTCAAATTCAACTCCCCATCCGACCTCACCCGGCCGGCACGTGGCGCAGCAGGGTACCACATTGTACTCACGGTAATCCGACCATGACACGGGATTGATTTTCAAGTACCATCCATATAATGTAACTTTACCGTTGGGAGGAGAAGACTGTGCCGGGTCATACCGAGCCGCCGGCCGCTGATCCGCGGGAGCACATGACGCCCGAGGAGCTCGGGCGGATGTATCCTATCTTTCTCGTCTCCTATGACGAGCGTTGGCCTGAGCTTTTCATCAAGGAGAAAGCCAGACTTTCGTCCGTTTTCAGTGAAGATCTCCGCATTGAACATATCGGCAGTACGGCCGTGCCCGGTCTGGAGGCCAAACCCACGATTGATATCTTGTTTGAGCAACCGGCCGGCCGCTCCGTAGAGGAGATCATCTCCGCTTGGCAGGCGTATGATTATTACTACCTGACGGACCATCGCGACCATCTGATGTTCATCCGGGGGTACGGCCCCCGGGGCTTGGAGAGGGAATCGTATCACATCCACATGGCGCCGTTCTCCCGGGAGGATCTTTGGGACCGGTTGTATTTCCGGGATTGGCTCAGACGGGAACCGGGGGAAGCGGCCGTCTATGAACAATTGAAACGGCGGCTGGCCGCGCGGTTTCCTCATGACCGGGAAGCGTACACCAAGGGAAAGACGGCATATGTTGTATCCGTAACCGCCGCGGCCAAGACGGCCCTGGCCGGAGGATGAGACGCGGCGGAATAAGCAGACGCCCCGAACGGCGTGCGCGATCGGGGACGGAGGAGGAAGCGCATGGTGCGCCCGGTGACAACCGGCGACGCGGCGGCGATCGCGGAGATATATACTCATTACATTCTCAATACGGTGATCACCTTTGAGGAGGTTCCCGTTGACGCCAAGGAAATGGAAAGCCGGATCCGTAAAGTAACGGCGTCATTTCCCTGGCTGGTGGATGAGGAGGAAGGCCGTGTCACGGGGTATGCCTACGCCTCCCGTTGGGGCGAACGCGCTTCCTACCGGCACAGCGCGGCGGCCACGGTGTATCTCAGGCCGGACGCGCACGGCCGGGGTATCGGTTCGGCGTTATACGGCCGGTTGCTTGAGGAGCTGAAAGAAAAGCGCGTGCACACCGTGCTGGGCGGTATCGCCCTCCCCAATGAAAAAAGTCAAGGGCTGCATGAGAAATTCGGTTTTCGCAAGGTGTCGCATCTCTCCGAGGTGGGATATAAATTCGGCCGGTGGATCGATGTGGGATATTGGCAGTTGATGTTGTGACGGACGGCGCTTACCCCAGTGCCTTCAGGTTCGCTTCGAGCGTCTTCTTCTGCGCCTCCAGTTCGGCCAGGCGCCGGCGCTGGCCATCCACCACTTCCGCGGGCGCGCGTGAGGTGAAATCCTTGTTGTTCAATTTCTTGCGCGAGCCGGTGATGTCGCCGTCCAGTTTCTTGATTTCGACGGCGAGCCGCGTCTTCTCCTGGGCGTCGTCGATCAGGTCGTGAATAAAGACGGCGGTTTCACCGGAGAGCACCGTCACCGAGCCCGCCGTTCGCACGGCCCCGGGATCGATAACCAGTTTTTCTATGCCGGCCAGGGCCGCGATTAACGATTCGGTCCGGCGGAACCGTTCCGTATGCGCGGCGGGAGGCTTGAGCGTGACGGTGAGAGGCTGTTTGGGGGGCAGTCCGCGGGAGGCGCGCGCTTCGCGCACCAGACGGATGACATCCTGGGTTTCGGTAAAAGCCGCCTCGATTTCGTCGTCCTCGAACGACGCCACCGGCACCGGCCAGGCCGAGCCGATGAGCAGGGACGCGTCCTTGACCGCCGCGTTCGAGCCCAGGTCGCGCGCGGGCGCGTATTCGCGCAGCTTCTGCCAGAGGAATTCGGTGATGAACGGCACAAAGGGGTGGAAGAGACGGAAGACGCGGTCCAGGCAATACGATAGCACGCGGGAGGCCGCATCGCCGCCCGGGGTTTT
>CAYQRT010000194.1:0-6212 GCA_964419695.1 uncultured Spirochaetaceae bacterium
AGCGTGCCGTGGTACTGCTCCTGCCCGCCGTAAGCGGAACGCCACTGCCAGTAGAGCACGGCGTCGGCGCCGTGGGCCACCGCGTGCCAGGCCATGGCCCGCGCCTCTCCGGGGCGCAGGTCATTGTTCATGGGGCACCAGTTCACATGACCGGGCTGGGTCTCCATGAGCCAGAAATTGCGGCGCTTGTACCCGCGCACCAGGTCGTGGGAGGCTCCGCTGGCCAGGTGGTCGTGGTAGCCGCTTCCCACGTACCAGTCCCAGGAAGCCATGTCCAGGTCGCGGCTGATGGTGTAGTGGTCGAAGGCGTCGAACCAGTTCATGAAGTTATGAGTGATCCACACGCCCTCGGGGACGCAGCGGCGCAGCGCCTCTATCTGTTTGTGTTGAAAGCGGCGGTAGCTCTCCGTTATGAAGTGCCGGAAAGCCAGGCGCAGGCCGGGGTTGTGGTGGCCCGCGGGAATGGGAATCTGCTCCCAGGCGGAATACGTCTGGCTCCAGTAGGCGGTGCTCCAGTGCCGGTTGAGCGCGTCCAGGGAGCCGTAGCGGTGCTGGAGGTACTTCTGAAATTCTTTCCGGCACGTGTCGCAGTAACAAACGCGGTTGTATTCATTGTCGATCTGCCAGCCGATGACATGCGCGTTCTTTCCGAACCGTTCCGCCATGGCGGAGACGATCCGCCGTGCGGCCTCGTGAAAGCCGGAATCATTGACGCAGTAGTGGCAGCGGTTGCCGAAGGTAACCCGCCGGCCCGTTTCGTCCACGGCCATCATTGCCGGGTGGCGCTGCGCCAGCCAGGCCGGCGGCGCGGCGGTCGGCGTGCCGAGTACGGACACCAGGCCGCGGGAGTGCGCCAGCTCCACGGCGCGTTCCAGCCAGTCCAGGTCAAAGCGGCCTTGCTCCGGTTCCATGGTGGACCAGGCGAACTCGGCCAGGCGCACCACGGTCAGACCCGCCTTGGCCATGAGGTCCAGGTCGACCGGCCAACGCTCCTCGGGCCAGTGTTCGGGATACCAGGAGACGCCGCAGTGCAGGGTGGAGGCGGCGGTCATGGGCTGCTCCCCAGCTCCAGCACGCCCCAGCCCGAGGTATCGCGCCAGGACTCGTTGGTGGGATCGAACCACTTGGAGATACCCGTGCGCCGTCCCGCGCCGTTGTCGTCGTTCACCTGGAGTTCCAGCCCGAGCCGCGCGCCCGCCTCGCCGGCCACGGTCTGGAAGGTGATGGCCATCTCCGCGACGTAGCCCGAGTCCGTCACGGCGACCGCCGTGTCGAAATACTTTTCCCGGGCGGAGCCGGCCCAGGACTTCTGGTTCCTAAAGTTGACGCGGAACTGGTAATCGTCCCCTTCGAAGCTGGGCGTCTTGCCGTTGTTTTCGTCCAGGAAGACCTCGAAGGAGTCCTTTTCGTGGGCCTGGGAGGCCTTGTCGCTCAGCAGGGGATCGGCCACCTCGGCCAGCACATAGAGGTGTTTTTCGTCCCAGAGCAGGCGCACCTTGGCCTTGGCCCCGTCCGTGCCCAGGGCGTAGACGGCCGTGGAGATGATGGGCGCCCGGGCCCATACCTCATCGATCTTCCCGTCCATCACGGGCGTGCCAGGAGGGGCCTGGTAGACCGGGGCGGGCTTGATGGACTGCAGCCACTCGTCGTCTGCGGGCAGAGTTTCCGGGGCCACCAGGGCCTTGAAGGCCAGCTTGGCGTTGACGTTGTCGTCAAAGAGGAGGGGCCAGTCCAGCCGCTTGTGCGCCGTGCGGCGCAGCCAAGTGTGCCCGTCCTGAAAGCCCCAGAAGGTCACGTTGGTGATCACGTCGGCGTTGGCCCGGAAGAGGTCGAAAAGTTTCTGGTAGCGGTGAGCCTGGTGGATGAGGTAGGACGCGGGCGGCGCGTCGAGTTTTTCGAACTCCTGCCTGTAAAGCGACATGTCCAGCTCGGTCACGTGGAGGACCAGTCCCAGTTCGCGGTACTTTTTGATCGAGGCGGCGATGGCCTCAAGGCGGGGACGGCCGTTGGCGATATGCATCTCCATGCCCAGGCCGTCCAGGGGAACGCCTTTGGCCTTCAGACCGGCGACCAGGCCGGTGAGGGCCTTGATGCGCTTCAGTTCCTGTGTGTTGTCGTCGTTGATGAAAAGCAGGGCGTCGGGATCGGCTTCATGCGCGTAGCGGAGCGCGTATTCCATGTAGTCGGGGCCGATGAGGGTGTACCACTGGGTGTGGCGCAAGAGGTCGTCGTTACCCGTGTCAATCGGTTCATTGACCACGTCCCAGGCGAACACCCGGCCTTTGAAATGGCCGACCACGGTTTTAATATGCGTCTCCATCCGTTTGAGCATGAGTTCGCGGGTGGCGCGCTGGCCGTCCTTGTCCGTAAACATCCAGTCGGCCGTCTGTTCGGGGTGGTGCCATATCAGGCAGTGGCCGCGCACCTTCTTGCCTTCCTTTTGCGCGAAGGCCACCAGCTGGTCGGCCGGTCCGAAGTTCCAGGTATCCTCGGTCGGGTGGATGGACAGCCATTTCATGGCGTTCTCCGGGGTCAGGCTGGAAAAGTGCCTGATAAAGACGTCCCGTTCCCGGCCGGGGTTAATCACCTGCTCCGGCTCAACGGCCGCGCCTACGTCGAACACTCCTTTATACACGTCCTGCAAAGCGGGCAGGTCGGCGTCCGGATCGCAGGCCGCGCCCAGCGCCGCGCTGATAATGAGGATGATGCCGAGCTTCTTCATGACTGCGCCTTTCGGGGAGGGAGTGGGTATCAAGAATCTTGGTGTGTGGCTTATCATACCACACGCTCCGGGGCGGTGACAAGCCGAGCTTCAGAACCACCGCTATTCCCCCTTGTCAAACCCCGGTTTTCCTTCGATATTAAAAGCGGGAGGTAGACATGTTCCGAACCGGCGCGGCCCTTGGCTTCAGTATCCTTTTACTCAGTTCCGTCGCGGCCCAGGAGGGGGGCCTTTCCCTGACCTTCGCGGGCGACATCATGGCGCACAACGTCAACTACCTGATGAAAGACTACTCGGATATCTATAAGGACGTGAAGGAGTACTTCCTCCACGACGATCTCTCCTTCGGCAACCTGGAGTTCCCGGTGGTGGAGGACCTGCCCCGGTCCACGTACCCCCAGTTCAACGTGCATCGCGATTACGTGCGCGCGGCCATCGACGCCGGGTTCGACGTGTTTTCCCTGGCCAACAACCACTCCCGCGACCGGGGCGAGGAGGAGGTTCTCAAGACCCTGGCCTCCCTGGTGGTGCTCAAGGAAGAGAGGAAAGGTGGCCTCTACTACTCCGGTATTCGGGGCGACGTGACGCGACCCTTCGCCCCGGTCATGATCCGCAGGAACGGCTTCCGCATCGGCTTCCTGGCCGCCACCCAGTTCCTCAACATCGCCCAGAAGCAGCCGCGCATCAATGTGGTCGATTACCGGAACAAGAAGGAAACGGCCGCCTTCCTCAAGTGGATCGGGTCCATCGCCCCTCATTATGATCTGCTGGTCTTTTCCTACCACGGCGACGAGGAGTTCAAACTCAAGCCCAATCCGGTCAAACAGAACTTCTTCCGCGACCTGGTCAGGGCGGGCGTGCACATTGTCTGGGGGCATCACCCGCACGTGATTGAGCCCTATGAAACCATTACCGTGAACGGCCACCGGCGTCTCATCATGTACTCCATGGGTAATTTCATTTCCGGCATGGCCTATCCCTATCCCCCCACGCGGCCCGGGGCCATTCGTTCCTACGTGGGCGACGGGATGATCCTGCCGGTGCGCGCTGTTTGGGGCCGGGACGGGGACGCGGACGTAATACCGGGGGAGCCGGTGTTCATCGCCGCCTACCGCGAGCCCGACAATGACGTGGTGGTCCGCAAGCTGGAGACCCTGGCCGCGAGCGAGCTGCCCGGAAAATGGCAGTCGTATTATCAAAAGCGGCTGGCCATCAACAAGAAATTCATCAAGGAAATGCCTTCCTACCTGAACAAGGAACCGGCCGCACCGGGGAGGATCGCCGAATGAACCTGTCCGCTTATCCGCACCGCCGCCAGAACATTCTCACCGGCGACTGGGTGCTGGTCTCTCCGCACCGCACCCAGCGCCCCTGGCAGGGAAAGATCGAAAAGACGGACACGGAACGCCAGCCCTCCTACGACCCGGATTGCTATCTCTGCCCGGGAAACAAGCGCGCCTCCGGGGACGTCAATCCGGCATACGAACAGACCTTCGCCTTCACCAATGATTTTTCCGCCCTGCTCCCCGACATTCCGGCCGGGGAGCTGGAACGCGATTCCCTGTTGGTGGCCAGAAGCGAGCGGGGTACCTGCCGTGTGCTCTGTTATTCACCGGACCACGCGCTCTCCATGAGTCTGATGGACAACCAGGCCATTGTACGCGTGATCGACGCCTGGATCGACGAATCCGCGCGGCTGGGCGCCCTGCCCGGCATCTCTTCGGTGCAGATCTTTGAGAATCACGGGTCGCTCATGGGCTGCTCCAACCCCCATCCCCACGGCCAGATCTGGGCCGACGAGCGCCTGCCCCCCATTCTGGAGAAGGAGACGGACCGGTTCCGCGATTACCGCGAGCGCACAAAGCGCTGCCTACTCTGCGACTACCTGGCTCTGGAGTTGAAGGAGAAAGAGCGCGTCATCTTTGAGAACGAGGCCTGCGCCGTGCTGGTGCCCTTCTGGGCGGTGTGGCCCTTCGAGGCCATGATCATTCCCAAGGAACACCTCTCCGGACTGGACGGGCTTTCGGCCGCGGGCAAAGCCGGGTTGGCGGACGCCCTGCGCCGGCTGGAGATCCGCTACGACAACCTCTTTCTCACCTCCTTCCCCTTCTCCATGGGCGTGCACCAGCGCCCGGCCGCGGGCGGGCCGTATGACGAATGGCATTGTCATTTCCACTTCTATCCCCCCTTGCTGCGCTCGGCCACGGTGCGGAAATTCATGGTGGGTTACGAAATGCTCGCCCTGCCCCAGCGCGACATCACGGCGGAAACCGCCGCCGCCCGGTTGAGGGAACTCTCCGACACTCACTATCAGGCAACGTAGCGGCCGGTGCGGTCGATCTCGAATACATGCGGGAGGTCGCATGATCCGAATATTTGCCAAAAAAAAGACGTCGCGACCGCCGGCGACTCCAGTGTTAACCGAGACTTCTGTCACGGTCCCCCGGGTGGACGACACGGGCGCGGTGGTCGGTACGGAAACCGTCACGGTTTCATCGTTCACGGAGATGATCGATCCGGACACCTCCCTGGTCATGATGAGGATCCCCGCCGGGTTCTTCCAGATGGGAAGCCCGCTCACCGAGGGCTTCCCGGACGAAAAGCCCCTGCACCACGTCTCGATCGCCTCGTTTTACCTGGGGCGGATTACCGTGACCCAGCGCCAGTGGCGGGCGGTCATGCGCCGGCCTCTGCCCTGCCGCGCCAAGGGCGCGGATATGCCCCTGGACCGGGTCAACTGGCTGCAGGCCGTGGAGTTCTGCCAACGCCTCTCCCGGAAAACCGGCCGGCCCTACCGACTGCCCTCCGAGGCCGAGTGGGAGTATGCCTGCCGGGCGGGCACGGTCACCGCTTTCGCCTGCGGGCCCACCCTGACCACGGACCTGGCTGATTACGTGGGCAAGCATCGCTACGCCCGCGAACCACTGGGCGTGTACCGCGGGGGAACGGTGGGCGGGGGCAGCCTGCCGCCCAACCACTTCGGGCTGCACGAGATGCATGGCAACCTGTTTGAGTGGTGCGCGGATGCGTGGCATGACGATTACACGGGTGCGCCCACGCAAGGGGAGGCCTGGACGCGCGGCAGCTCCCGGGAGCGTGTGCTGCGGGGCGGCTCGTGGCACGACCCGCCCAATCTCTGCCGCAGCGCCGCCCGGCTTAAATTCGATCCCAGCGAGGGGGAGGATTACTTCGGGTTCCGGGTCGCTCTGACCATGGAGGAGAGAACAACGATGAGGACGATGGAAGCCGATAACGAGAAATAACCATGAAAGTCTCAAGGCAGGCGGGGACGCCTATTTTACATAAATGGAAGTAGCATAATCGCCAGACCCGATCTCTGATTCCGGCAGATCGATCAAATGGCCGTTTTTCCAGTAACACGCGTAAAAAACGGCCGAAATTGAATAACTTCCCGCAACGTAGACGTCGCCCTTGTGGACGAATACCGAGTTCGCCCTTCCATCATTCTCGGGCGTGGGGAGAACCATAG
>CAYQRT010000195.1:0-6156 GCA_964419695.1 uncultured Spirochaetaceae bacterium
CACCGTGTAGCCCGCGCCGATGTATTTCTCTATGGTTTTGGCCTTGGCCGGTGATTCGACGATAAGAAGTACGTTCGCCTTGTTGTTGTTCGAATTCTCTGCCATTACTCACTCTCTCCAGTACACTTCTCCATCGAGGAGAAATACTTTGTTCTGCAGTTCCAATTCCAGCAGTTCGGCCAGTGACGGCGCGGGCCGGTCTTCCACCAGAAGCCGGGCCAGACCCGCTGAGATCTCCCGCCCGTCGGTCCCGGACGCGCCGCCGCGCAGCACCTGCGAGACCCGGGTGATCTTGACGGCGCCTTGTTCCGCCAGGGAGCGGGTGCCGTCGCCCGTACCCTCTGCGCAGCCCGTTTCATGTACGAACAGTTCCCGTCCCTGTTCCAGCGCAAAATCGGACGTGATGAGCGCCCCGGATTTTTCAGGCGCCTCCACCACGATAACCGCCTGCGACAGCCCGGAAATAATCCGGTTACGCGCCGGGAAATGATGCTTCAACGGGGGAGTCCCCGGCGGGTACTCACTGACCAATGTGCCGCCGGCGTCCAGGATCATCTCCGCCAGCCGGCGCGACCCGTACGGGTGCACGGCATCGATGCCGTTGCCCATAACGGCCAACGCCCGGCCCGCTCCTTCCACGCAGCCCCGGTGGGCGGCCCGGTCGATGCCCCGCGCCAAGCCCGATACGACCACGGCGCCTTCGCCGGCCAGTTCCAGGCCTATCTCAAAAGCGGCGCGCAGGGCTTTTCCCGACGGCCGCCGGGTTCCCACGACCGCCACGCTGGCCGCGTCTTGCGGCGGCAAGGGGCCCCGGTGGTACACCACCAAGGGCGGGTCGTAGATCTCCTTGAGGAGGGGCGGATATCCCTGGTCGGTATAGAAGGTGCACAGAATATTCCGCTTCGTCAAGTATAAATGGCACGCTTCCGCCTGGCGGACCAATTCCTCGGGACGCCAATATTCGGAGCGGATGCGCCGGTTGAGAGTCATTTCCAGTTCTTTTTTGCCCACTTTAACCAGGTCATCCGGTCCGGACAACAATTCCTGGAGCAGCAACCGCTCCCGCGGCCGCAGAAACGGCACCCGGGACAGGGCGAGCATCAGCAGTGATTGGTTATTCATGTTCTTCCCCCTCCTCATTCACACCGGTGCCCGGTGAATCCGGCCAAATTATCCGGTGTAAAACCTTCTCTTATAATACGCGCCGAACCGACACGGCGCTTTCTTCTTTTTCTTTCACCCCCGTGGATGGTATTTGTGATGGTATTCCTTGAGATCGTCCTTTCCCAGATGCGTGTAAATTTGCGTGGTGCCGATATCCGAATGGCCCAGCAGCTCCTGTACGGCGCGCAGGTCCGCGCCCCCCTTCAACAGATGGGTGGCAAACGAGTGCCTGAGCGTATGCACCTTGCCCTCCACCCCGGCCACCCCGGCCAGCTCCTTGAAACGCTTCCACATGCCCTTGCGCGACAAGCGGCCGCCGAAGCGGTTGAGGAAAACGAACGAATTTTTACGCTTGCCCTTCATCAGTTTGGGCCGGCCCTCGTCCAGGTAGCGGCGCAGCCAGTGCACGGCATGCTCGCCGATGGGCACCACCCGCTCCTTCTCCCCCTTGCCGATGATCTTGAGGAATCCCTCCTTGAGATACAGCTGGTCGAGCGTCATGTCCGCCGCTTCCGAGACGCGGAGCCCGCACGAATACATGAGTTCGAAGAGGGCGCGGTCGCGCAGGCCGGACGAGGTGCCAGCCTCGCAGGAAGCCAGCAGGGTGTCGATCTCTTCAGCCGTGAACACTTTGGGGATTTTGCGCTTGACGCGCGGCATCTCCACGGTTTCCGCCGGATTGGCCGCGACGAATCCTTCGAGTACGCAGTAGCGGTAGAAGGAACGCAGGCTCGACAAGATCTTGGAGACCGTGCATTGGTCAATGCCGTCCACCTGGCGCGCCACCAGATAATCCACCACATTGGGCGAGGTCACCTCCAGCACGCCGATGCCCTCACCGGCGAGCCATTCTGTAAAGATGCGGCATTCGGTGCCGTACGTGCCGATACTGTGCGGCGACAAGCGCAGCTCGGCCCGCAGATAATCCTCATACCGCGCCAGAAGATCCTTTCTGGTTTCGGTCGCTTCCACTATTCGTTCTGCCCCGCCGCTTTTTTGTTGCGGAGGATGGCCGGCACCCAGAGCTCGGCCTCCTTGGAGTTGCGTCCCAAGAGATAGTCGCCGCCGCCCGCCTTGTTGCGGACGCCCTCGGAAAGCTCCATCCACTCGTTGTAGCTGATGATGTCCGTCTCCTGGCATTCATCTTCAGGTTCGGCCTTCTTCACCCTGACGCGGGCGTGAAAGCCGGTGGCGATAACGGTCACCTTGATCTGGTCATCCAGGGAGGGATCGATGGTGTTCCCGGAGATGATAAGCGCGTCGTCGTCGGCATTGGAGGTGATAATCTTGACGATCTCCTCGTATTCGGCGAGCGAAAGGCTCTCCCCGCCGGTGACGTTCACCAGGATGCCGCGCGCCCCGTCGATGTGGGCGTCCTCCAGAAGCGGGTTGTTGATGGCCTGGGTGGCGGCTTCCACGGCGCGGTTGTCGCCGCTCGACACGCCGATGCCCATGATGGCGTCGCCCTTGCCGTTCATGATGGTCTTGACGTCGGCGAAATCGATGTTGATCTCGCCAGGGATGGTGATGAGGTCGGAAATGCCCTGCACGCCCTGGCGCAGCACGTCGTCCGCCAGGAGGAAGGCCTCCTTGATGGGCGTACGCCGCTCCACGATTTTCAGCAGGTACTGGTTGGGGATCACGATGAGGGTGTCCACTTCCTCGCGCAGCTTCTCGATGCCCTGCTCGGCCAACAACTGCTTCTTGCGCCCCTCAAAGTCGAACGGTTTGGTAACCACTCCCACGGTGAGTATCCCCAGCTCGCGGGCCAGCTGGGCCACCACGGGCGCCCCGCCCGTGCCAGTGCCGCCGCCCATGCCGGCGGTGAGGAAGAGCATGTCCGCTCCCTTGATCAGGTTCTTCAGCTCCTCCTGGCTTTCCAGGGCGGCTTTCTCGCCCACCTCGGGCATACCGCCGGCTCCCAGGCCCCCGGTCAACCGCTGTCCGATCGCGTATTTCACCGACGCCTTGGCGATATTGAGCGCCTGGATGTCGGTGTTCACGGCCAGGAATTGAACGTTGCGCAGGCCGGCCGCGATCATGCGGTTGACCGCGTTGGTGCCCCCGCCCCCGATCCCGATCACCTTTATGACGGTTGGTCCCGAAGCTGTTTCATCAAGCATTTCGATTGTCATGTTCCCCTCCCCTTTTATTGTCACATGAATCTCATTAATTTCTTTTCAATTCACCACGAAGGCCATATCAAAAGAATTCCTGAAACCACTCCTTCAGCTTGGCAAAGATACTCTGTCCGTGATCGCGGGAGCGGCGGCCCAAGATCTGGCCTTCCTCATGATGGGCGGCACTCATCACCAGGCCCACGGCCGTGGCGTACACCGGACTGGAATACTCCTCGATCAGTCCGCCCGCCCCCGTGGGGGTGCCCACGCGCACCGGCATTTCGAATATGTCTGAGGCCAGCTCCATGACGCCCGGCAGAAGCGATCCGCCGCCCACCAGGACCACGCCGCCGCCCAGACCCTTCATCTGTCCCTGGGACTCCATCCGCTCCCGCACCAGTGAAAATATTTCCTCCATCCGGGGACGGATGATCTGCAGAATCTTTTTGCGTGACACGCGCTCGGGAGGACGTCCTCCCACCCGGGGGATCTGAACGAACTGGTCCTCCACCACCACGGACACGTGGCAGGCCCCGGCCTCGCGCTTGATCTTCTCCGCGGACTCGATGGGCGTTTTCAGCATGATGGACAGATCGCTCGTTACCTGGTCGGCCCCGATCGAGAGGATGGACGTGTGGTAGGGGGAGCCGTCCACAAACGACAACACGTTGGTGGTGCCCCCGCCCAGATCGATCATAAGCACGCCCAGATCCTTCTCGTCCTGGGACAACACGGCCCGGGCCGCGGCCAGGGCCTCCAGGATGAGCTCGGTCACGCGGAAGCCGGCCCGGTTGACGCTCTTCAAAATATTCTGGGCCGAAGAGACCGAGCCGGTGATGATATGCACCTCGGACTCCAGCCGCACGCCCATCATGCCCACCGGGTTTTTGATGCCGGTCTGGTCGTCCACGATGAACTCCTGGGGAATGACGTGGAGGATGGCCCGGTCCATGGGCACCACGATGGCCTTGGCCGCGTCCACCACCCGGTCCACGTCCTCCTTGACGATCTCCCGTCCCTTGCCCGTTACGGCCACCACGCCGCGCGAATTGATGCCTTCAATATGGGAGCCGGATATGCCGACCGTGACCGCGTCCACCTCCCGGCCCGACATCATCTCCGCCGCCTCGATCGCCTGGACGATCGACTTGACCGTGGATTCGATGTTGACGATCACGCCCCGCCGCAAACCCCGGGACGGATACATGCCCACGCCCGTGATTTCCAGAAGCCCGTGTTCGTCTTGCTGGCCGATGACCGCGCAGACTTTCGTCGTGCCGATATCGAGCCCCATAAGGACCTCATCATGCGCCAATGTCTACACCCCTTTCCTGCGGTACACCGCCTCGCCCGAACGGAAGTCGACCTCGTCGACCTCGGCGAGGATCCCCTGCTCCTGCATGAAGTACAGCGTATGAAACATGTACCGGAGCATGCCCGCGTTCACCCGTTTCCCGATCCATACCCGGACGGGCCAGGAAACCGGATAGAGGACGAGTTCATAATTCCCCGAACTCGCGCTCACCACCCGGATCTCCGAAATCAGATTGTACAACTGGGCGTCGTTTTTTTTCAATTCCCCCACATCCTTGAGGAACGGCCGCCAGAGCTTGTTGAGCCTCGAGCCCGACGCGTTCTGCGCCAGTTTGAAGCCGGAGAGCACGGGCAGATCGCGCTCACTCAAGGTCTGCCCGCGCTCAAAGAGCACGCCGTCCTCGTCAAAGACCACCGGCAGGGTGCGCGATCCCGACGCGGTGTAGGATAAAAACACCGGGCGGCGGCTGTACAGGGTCAGCTTGAGCGTGTCCGGAAAAACCTTTTCCACGACCGCGTCCTTGACCCGCGGGTGCGCCTCCAGCCGCTCTTCGAGCGCTTTGACGTCGACGGCAAAGAAGTACTCACGCCCTCCCAGTTGCGCCAGCGTAAGTATCTCGTCCCGGGTCAGCGGCAGATCGCTTTTTATATCAATGTTTTGCACCAGCAGATTGGGGGAAATAAACAGTTGAAAGACCACCAATCCCGCGGCGCAGAACACGAGCACTACGATTGAGATCCAGAGGATCTTGCGCAGGACCGCCTCCAACCGTTCTCCCGAACGCGGCGGGGCGATGGCCACGAACACCCTACCCATGGAAGTACCCCCCGTCCGCCTGCTTGCTGCGAGAAATGTTGATCATGAGTCCGCACATGAGCAGGGTGACGAGCATGGCCGAACCGCCCAGCGAGAAGAAGGGCAGCGGCATGCCCGTAGCGGGCACGAGTCCCGCGGTGACCAGCATGTTAAGCAGGGCCTGCAGAAAGATGGTGGTGGTGATGCCGAATCCCAGATAATAGGCGAAATTGTTCTTGTTGCGGAACGAGATGGAATACCCGCGCAGGGCGAACAGGCAGAAGAGGATGATAAGGATGGCCAGGCCGATGAAGCCAAGCTCCTCTCCCGTGACCGCGAAAATGAGATCCGAGTCGGCCTCGGGCACGTAGAGCTTGCGCGTGCTCATACCCACGCCCTGCCCCAGGAACCCGCCCAGCTGCAGCGCCAGCTTGGACTGGCTGATCTGGTAGCCGGTGTTGTACGGGTCGCTCGAGGGATAGAGAAAAGTGAACAGTTTTTCTATCCAGTAGGGCTTCATCAGGACCACCACGCCTCCCAGCGGCATGAGCACCAGACCGATCACGACGAAAAAGGTGATCTTGACGCGGGCGATGAAAAGCATGGCCAGGGCGACGGCCAGAATGAAAAACGCGGTGGACAAGTCGTTCTGCAGAAAGATGATGAAGGCGAAGGCGAAGACGATGATCATGGGCGGGGTCAAGGCGTTGAGCGGCCGGTCGAGTTTCCCTTCCTTTTTCTGCAGGATGGAAGCCAGGTAGA